>DBTL01000062.1:622-2501 GCA_002307035.1 Bacteroides sp. UBA1317 | reverse complement strand
TCCGGAGACCTGGTGAATTCTAAACGAGACATTGACTGATTTGTAGGCAGCCAATGTATTAAGAAACTTCTATTAGTTTGAAAAAAATTGGAGTCGATAAAATCATCGACATAATCAAATGTGTTGTTCATTAATCTTCGCACCAAATAAATAGTTCAATATAAAAATCATTCTCGACATTTCGTGAGGCACTTGGGAGCTGATATCTTATTGGATAGCGAGTTTGACAACACCCTGGTGCCATATATCAAGGATGGAAAGAGTGTTAGTGATATTTATTATTGGGTCTCCTTCAACTAGAAGCAGGTCTTTTCTTAATCCGGAAGCAATCCATCTACAGTCTGTAAGTCCGAACCGCCTAGCAGGTATAGAAGTAGCTAAGCGTGGAGCTTCGATAGGTTTCACTCCTTCAGCCACCAGCAGCTGCAAGTTGTGGTGTAAACTTGCCACATGGGCGAGACCATTGAGCATGGAAATAGGCTAAGATACATCACCGACGGCTAAAATATCAACACCTGCTTTGTGTAAGGCCATGACACTATTGTAAGCATCTTTGAGATTTCCTTGAGGGTAGGCATTCATGCTTCTGGAAGGGGAATCACCAACCCGCGGGCTGTTTCATCTCTGCATTTCATTCTGCCCGACAGGCTGGCTCCAAAAGATTTTTCTCGGGCAATAAGGTCAATAGGTTCATACATTACCAATTATAGCACTCATTTGCTTTTTTCCCTGAAAATATTTCATCAACTTTTCCTTGTATTTTTCCAAACTCATATATACAGCAGGAACTAGTATCAATGTTAGTAGCAACGAAGTTGTTAATCCGCCGATGATAACCCATGCCAGCCCGTTTTTAACATCAGCGCCAGCACCTGAGGCAAGTGCGATGGGAAGCATACCAAAAATCATTGCAAATGTTGTCATAAGAATGGGTCTAAGTCTTTCTTTTCCTGCTTCAATCAATGCTTCCTTAATTGTACGGCCTTCATCTCTGAGTTTATTCGTAAAATCAACAAGCAGAATAGCATTTTTAGCAACAAGACCGATAAGCATAAGCATACCAATTATTGCATATATAGTGAGCGACTCTCCCGAAAGTGCCAGAGCAAATAAAGCACCGATTACTGCTACAGGTATTGAGAATAGTACGACAAATGGATTTAGGTAGGAGTTATAAAGCACCACCATAACAAGGTATACTAAAATAAGTGCGAAAATAATTGCTGTAAGTAAACTACCAAAAGCTTCTGACTGTTGCTCCATTCGCCCTTTATAATTAATAGTTACATCACCTGGATGGAGTTTATTTTTAATAGCAGCTTTTATTTCATCGCCGACTGTACCTGTAGGCCTGCCAAAAACAGAGGAGTTCACGGTGAGAGAAGAAATACGGTCATAACGTTCAAGCTTATTGGGACCGAGCGACTGAATAATAGTTGCGAAGTTTTTAAGTTCTACAATTTTACCCTGACTATTTAAAAATGTAAGCGATCCAATATCTTCAATTTTGTTTCGGTCGAACTTGTCGAATCTTACGTTTAGATTATAATCATCATCTCCTTCGGAATATTGGAGATCTGTATTTCCTGCAAAAGCAAGATTCAATGTACTACCAACCAGTTGCACGTTTAGCCCCAATTGTTCCATCTTTTCCCTATTAAGCTTAACCTGGATTTCAGGTCTGCTTTTATCAATTGAAAGCTTAACATCATTTGCACCCGGTATTCCTTTAATAATTTTCATAACGCTATCGCCAACCTCAAATAATTTATTCACATCAGGACCACGGAGTAATACCTGAATTGGGGCATCATCTGCACTTCCCATCATAGAAGTAGGAGTTGCACTGACTTTTAACCCGGGTATTTCCTGCACTTCT
>DBTL01000062.1:0-287 GCA_002307035.1 Bacteroides sp. UBA1317 | reverse complement strand
GTTATTTCACTCTTATTATTTACACCGCTTCCTGTTCCATAGTTAGAACTTGAATACCCAATATTAGAAAAGACTTTAGCCACCTCCGGCTTTTGAAGCAAAAGATTTTCAACTTTTTTGGTCAATTGGGTTGTCTGGTAAACAGTATTCTGAGGCTCGCCTTCAAGCTTTATAATAAATTCCCCCTGATCGCCATTGTTTGTAAATGCTGTACCTATCAAGCCTAACCCTACAAGCGAAAAGGACATCACAATTAATAAGGTAACTATAGCAAATACTGTTTTACG
>DBTL01000174.1 GCA_002307035.1 Bacteroides sp. UBA1317 | reverse complement strand
ATTGAGTGCCTCGTCGAGCAGCTCTTGTCTTGTGCGATTGTCTCTGTTCAGGCTGCGCCCGAAGGTTGTTGCACGTTCCTCGTATGCGGCATCTTCCATCAGGTTACTTCCTTTCGCATACACAACGTTTGCTTTTTTGCCTAGTACCTCTTGCAGACCCTCTACCAATGAAGCCGATTTATCCAGTCGGGCTGCCACGCTCCAAGTGCCCGGCATATTCGAACGAGTATTCGCTAATGGTCCCACAACAGCAACCGTTCCCTGCTTGCGAAGGGGCAATGTATTTTTTTCGTTCTTGAGCAGAACAAAACTCTCGGCAGCTATCTTCCGAGCGATGGCACGATGCTCGGGCGTATAAATTTCCTTTGCAGGGCGCTTCACATCGCAATACTTATAAGGATCCTCAAAGAGTCCGAGTTTATACTTAGCCTCTAAGATACGGCGACAAGCCGTGTTGACTGTTTCCTCGGAAACCTTACCTTCCTGAATCGATTTCTTTATTGTGCCAATAAAACCGTCACTAACCATATCCATGTCCGTACCGGCATTGAGTGCTCGTGCGGAAACTGTTTGTAAATCACCGATGCCGTGGTTAACCATTTCAGAGATTCCTGTAAAGTCACTTACCACAAAACCCTTGAAACCCCATTGCTTGCGAAGTACGTCTGTAAGTAACCACTTATTGGCTGTTGCAGGAATTCCGTTTATTTCGTTAAAAGAGACCATTACACTTCCGGCACCAGCTTCAACGGCCGCTTTGTAAGGAAGCATATATTCATTAAACATACGGTTTTGACTCATGTCCACCGTATTATAATCACGTCCTGCTTCGGCTGCTCCGTAAAGAGCGAAATGCTTTACGCAAGCCATGATTTCGTTTTTGTTTGCCATGCTGTTTCCCTGATATCCCTTTATCATGGCTTTAGCTATCTCACCACCTAGGAATGGATCTTCTCCACTACCTTCAGAAACACGACCCCAACGGGCATCTCTGCTTATATCCACCATTGGACTGAATGTCCAACTAATGCCATCGGCGCTTGCCTCTGTTGCTGCAATGCGCGCCGATTGCTCAATGGCTGCCATGTTCCATGTGCAAGCCAGTCCTAATGGGATAGGAAATACCGTTTCATAGCCATGAACAACGTCCATGCCGAAGAGCAACGGAATACCTAGTCGGCTCTCTTTAACAGCCAACTTTTGTACATCTTTAATCTTTTCTACCCCTTTGAGATTGAATAATCCGCCTACCTGTCCTGTGCGAATCTTCTGTGCAACATCACTACTCTTAGCCTGTCCGGTAGTAATTTCACCACTTACCGGAAGATTGAGTTGTCCGATCTTCTCTTCCAACGTCATCTTCTTCATCAGATTGTCGATGAAGCGGTTCATGTCTATATCTTTATTCTGAGCAAGTATATTTGCAGAAATAAAGCAAAAAAGAAGAATCATCAATTTCTTCATAATTATCAGTATATTATTAATAATGTAAATTAGATGTGTATTTATTGTAGTTACTATTTCTTTATAATCAAATGATGCGAAAAAGAGCCTATTGCCATCTTTAAATATTGGCTGTAGAATGCAATCACTATTAATCGTGAGATTTAGGTTTAATTAGTTATAGGGGTAGAAATACGATTACTCCGGTAAAGAACTGCATCTTTTATTCTAAGAGTTGTCGGCGGTGATATTATTCCAATCATATAAAAATCTGTTTTAATAATGAAATTAGCATGAGGGTGTGTCAAAAGTCTAAATTCCTTCATTTTACCCTTGCTACAAGGATTGTGGAAGGGGTAAAAACCTAAAAAATGGACTTATGACACGCCCTCATGAATTTATTATAATTTTTTATTTGTCAAATGTAAAAGGTTGCCTGTTTCTACATTACTTCTGCTGCTTATCTAGTGGAGTCTTCACTCTGGCAAACTGTCGCCATGTCATATCGCTTTACATAATAATGTTTGACCTGTTTATTGGCTTTGCTTTATTAAATTCACCATCCTGGGTTTTGTTCCATAGTCGGAGTCTCAAGAATCTGTTCTTCTGGAATAGGAAATAGTTCATGCTTGTTTGCAACATAAGACTTTCCAAGAGTAGTCATAACACTTTCTGCTTGACTAGTCCGAATAAGATCGAACCATCTATCATGCTCAAAAGCCAGTTCGAGGCGACGTTCTTTCCAGATAGCTTCACGTAATTCACTCTGATCGGTTGTTGTTACATCAGCGAGACCAACACGTTCTCTAATGGCGTTAATGGCATTAAGAGCAATTGAGGTTTCTCCTAATTCATTTGCAGCCTCAGCTAATATTAGATATATTTCACCCAAACGCAAATAGCGTATATTCTTGTCGGATTCTGAATCAGCCTGATTTGCGCTTGAATAGGCTTTATAGTTATACATAGGGTTTGTTGCTCCTGAGCCAACCACTTCTCCGTCATAAAGAGTTTGTCCTCTAAATATAATTACGGCATTCCTTCTAATGGTGTCACCTTCGTCATTATAAGCAGCTAACATATCATCACTTGGAACGTTAAATCCCCAGCCGCTAAATCCTCCACCACGTGGTGCTTGTACTTGAGAATATTGTTGTATCCCATGGGCTGTTGATTCACCTCTCGCTTGGAATTCGAAGATGGATTCATCCCCATTTTCATACTCTTCTTTCCAGATATTTGCATAATCCACTTCTAAAGCATATTCTCCCGAACTTATTACGGAATCAGCATAATTGTATGCATTTTCCCAATCCTCTTGATATAAATAGACTTTGGAAAGCAAGGCTTGGGCTGCGCCTTTTGTTGCTCTTCCTAAATCATCATCATCATATGCACTTTTTAGCGGTAATGTCAATGCTGCATATTTTAAATCTTCTTCTATATATTTATAGACAGTAGAAACCGAGGCTCTTACTGCTAGATCTTCTGATTGAATAGGGACAGCTCCCCATCCTCTAACCAAGAAGAAATAATTTAATCCTCTTAAAAAGCGGCATTCACCAATGAGTCTGTTCTTATAGTCTTCATCTTCTAATCCATAATTCTCGATGTAAGTGATGGCCTGAGTGGCCCTTCCGATGGATTTATACCATTGTTCCCACATAACTTCAATGGAGCTGCTAGATGCGGTGAAGGTTAAAGCATCAAGTACATCTTTATCACCTCCCGTGTCAGTGGTTGAACTTCCTTTGTCTGCATTATCAGATATAATTTCTGTAATTCCCAAATAAGAAAAGGCGTAAGCCCAATCAGTGAACATACCATAGACTCCATTCACAAACATCACTGGAGTATAGACACTTGTACTGTCGGTAGCTTCTACCGTTTCTTGGGAGTCAACATTAAGAAAGTCATTACAGCTTGTTGTGCATAAAGCTATTAATGCTAGTGAAATCCTTATATAGTTTTTTGTTTTCATTATTATTAGTCTTAAGTAATATACTAAAATTGGATGTTTACTCCAAAGATGAAATTCTTTGTGGTTGGATAAGCAGATATTTCAATACCGGCTGTCTCGCTGGGTGAACCACTATTTGAGCCAGCTATTTCAGGAGAAAATCCTGTGTATTTAGTAAATATAAAGGGATTTTGAGCCGTCAAGTATAATCTTACTTTATTTGCTAAAAGCTTATCTAAGGTATATCCTACAGTAATATTATTGATTCTGAAGAAAGCACCACTTTCCAGATAATAACTAGAAGCATAAGAGTCTCTAGCTGCACCAGGATTTTTATTGGTAGACCCATCTCCGGTCCATCTGTTTTTATAAGTCTCGTAGGCTATATTCTCACCTCCATCAATTCTCGTCCCTTTTAATCCATTATATATTTTATTTCCACCTACTCCATATCCATCAACATTGAAATCTATATCTTTGTATTTTAGAGCTAAGTGTACTCCGTAATTATAAGTAGGGACGTAAGAGCCAAGATATTTTTTATCATTTGTGTCAATAACTCCATCACTATTTTGATCTTTGTATTTTAGATAGCCTGGTAGTGGAGTTCCCAATGTTGCTTCTGCTTCGTCAATTTCTGTTTGGTTTTGCCAAACGCCATCAGCTTCATACATCCACCATGAGTAAAGAGGCTGTCCTACTTTTAAACGTTTGGTAATTTGTCCATTAGATAAACTTCCTCCTGTTGCTCCATCATAACCAGTTTTTACACTAGTAACTTTATTGTTGTTTAGTGAATAATTAACGCCAATTTCATAAGAAAGATCTTTTGTTAAATTGTCTTTCCAAGAGAGTGACAATTCGAGACCTTTATTAACGACTGAAGCGCCATGTGCATAATAATTGTCTGCATATTGAGAGTCCAATGTAGGAGAAACGTATAAGATTGTATTTTTATTCTTTTTATTATAGTAGTCTACATTACCGGACAAACGGAAATCAAATAAACTAAAATCGGCTCCTAAGCTCCATTCTCGTGTAACTTCCCATGTGAGATTTACAGCGGGAGTTCCGTAGGCTGCTCCATATACCAAATCTTGGCTACTTCCAAGTACGTAGTTATAATTAGCAGACCCTGTTGATGTTAATATCTGAGATACATTCAGTGGGACGTCTTGGTTACCTAATTCTCCCCAACTTCCTCGTAATTTAAGATAATCTATTGATAAAAAATTGTTGAAAAAGTTCTCTTTTGAAATAGTCCATCCAAATCCGAAAGATGGAAATGTTCCCCAATATTCACCACTATCTTTGAAGGTACTTGTTCCATCACGCCTGATTGTTCCTGTTACGTAGTATTTATTATCATAGTTATACTGTGCTCGTCCAAAATAGGAGGCGAGTGCTGTCGGCGTATAAGATGTCTGATTTATCTCTTTAGTGTAATCGTCTGAAGCTAAATTTGCATTCCAATATTGTTCTTTCTCTGGAACACCGTATGCAGTAACTCCCATTTCATCACCAATATTGATTTTCTCACACGATGCTCCCAATGTAGCATCTAAATGATGCTTGTTGAAATCTTTAGAGAAAGTTAAGAAATTCTCCCAGTTCCATCTTAGAGTTTCTGTTTTGCTAATGTTCAGACTATTATCGGCGTAAGTTGTAACAGTAGGATTGTCTGTTTGGTAAGTTGCAAATTCATCTTCAGTTCTTGTAGGATCAGCATTTAGCCAATTATCCTTTATATTTACAAAAGATCTTGTCTTTGAAAAGTATTTTGTTGCTCCTAAGCGGGTGTTGAATTTCAGGTAATTATTAATTTTAAATTCTGCCTCAAGCCCTCCTTGAATTGTAAAAGTGTTTGTTAATTCATTCGTGCTTTTTACTGTATAAACAGGATTTCCTATTGAATTTAGTGATCCTATTACGTCATCATCATCTTCTTGTTCGTAAGTAACAATTCCAGTTGTTTGATTTACGTATGGCATACCATAACGTCCATTGGAGTATTTTATCGGAACTAATGGAGACTGGCGATATGCATCATTGAACGCACTAGATGGCTTTGGCTTTTCCTTTGTATAAGTTAGACTTAGACTCTGAGATAGTTTTAATCTATCTCCAAATAGCTTATAAACATTGTTATCTCTTAGAGTGTGGCGATTATAAGTTTGGTCCTTCAAAATTCCATCTTCATTGTAGAAATTATAGCTCAAGAAATAATTAGTGGTTTCACTTCCTCCTGAAACTGATACTAGATTATTGTTGAAATATCCAACATCAGTCAATGCATCATACCAATCCGTATTGTATAATTGCTCATCGGCAGATGCAAGTGTCCATGAACTGCTCAGAGTTTCTTGATTCTCATTGAAGTATTGAATATATTGAGATGCATTTGCCATTTCGACTTTGTGTAATATATTCTTCATGCCTATATATGAGTCGAAAGTAACTTTAGGTTTGCCTAGTATTCCTTTTTTTGTTGTTATTAAAATGACTCCATTTGCTGCTCTTACTCCATATATAGATGCAGATGATGCATCTTTCAATATGTCCATGGATGAAATATCAGATGGACTAATGTTATCTATGTTGTCAACAGGGAAGCCATCAACAATGTACAAGGGATTACGCCCCCCTAATGCTGTGCCAAGTCCTCTCACGATAACGGACGGTGAACTACCGGGTTCGTCATTATTAATGATATTAATTCCTGCAATTTTTCCTTGAATAGCTTGTGTGGCATTAAGAGAAGGTTGTTTTGATATTGCATCGGAATTTACACTTCCAATAGAGCCTGTTAAATCAGCTTTTTTTGCCGAACCGTAACCGATAACGACTGTTTCTGTTAAAACAGTAACATCATCTTTCAGTGTTACGTTAATGGTAGTTTGTGTCCCTACTTGGATCACTTGTTTAGCCATTCCCACATATGAAAATTCGAGTTTAGCTCCCGGAGCTACAGAAAGAATATAGTGGCCGTCTAAATCAGTGATAACTCCGTTTGAAGTGCCTTGCACTACTACGGATACTCCAATTAGAGGCTCATTGTGTTGATCAATCACCTTGCCACTCACACTCTTGTTTTGAGCCAGAATAGGTAAGGTCATTATAAACATACAGGTCAGGAAAGTCAGACTTCGTAGCCATGATATGGCATTCTTCGTTTGAAGAGGTTTTAGAGGTTTGTTCTTCATTGCATTAAGTTTTTAACAAATGTTTTTTCTTTTTGTTCTATGATCTTCTTTAATCTACTTTATTAAGTTCCTTCTTTCTTTCTCTAAGTACAAAGCATAAAACCGGGCCCTTGGTCTTTGCAGTGTCATGTGATTCAAAAAGAAACTTTCTCATAAAGTAAAGTCGCTTGAACATTCGCAAATGTATAGACAGAAACAAACAAACAAGAAAATAGACGTTCATCACGAATACACAGCCTCCGTATTTAACATTTAATGGAATACACTTTTTCCTCTCAAAAATGTGTATTCCATTGTTAATCAATGTAATAAGATGTGGCTATTCTATCTCAAGAAAGTATTCATTCAGGTTCTGGGTAGAGCTTAAATTGAGTTTTTTTCGAAGGCGGTAGCGGTTATTCTCTATTGCTCGCACCGACAGGTTCATCAGAGAAGCAATATCTTTGGTTTCCATATTCAGTTTCAGGCAGGCACAAAGTCGAAGGTCATTGTTTGTCAACTCAGGTTGCATTGATTTCAAATGTTTAAAGAATCCGTTGTGTTTCTGTTCGAACTTGATCAGAAACATCTTCCAATCTTCTTCTGTATCCATGTTGCTCAACAAAGAAGTCATTTTCTGATAAAGCGGCACGAGTGATTTATGTATATTCTTCCCACAATAGTCATCAACCAGATCTTTCAGCTTCAGGATTAATTCATTCTTCTGAATGATAAAAGAGGTCTGGGTAAACAACTCCGCATTCTTTTCGTCTATTTCGTTGAGCAGTTTCTCGTTCATCATTCTCAGGTGACTGGCTTCTCTAGCTCTTATCTTTTGCAAATGGATGTTGCGGTATCTACGTAAAATTAGGACCCACGTGAGGTATAGTGTTGTTATAATGATGGCAATGTAGAGTAGATAGGCCCAGAGTGTTTGATACCATGGGGGTAACACGCTAAAATTGAAAGATGTAGTATTTGAGTAATTTCCCAGACCGTCGGTTACTCTTATCTTAAAGGAGTAGTCGCCTTTTGGCAAACGGGCATACGATACACTGTTTACTCTTTGGGGCTTGCTCCATGTTGTTTCAACACCTTCGCCTTGCAATTGATATTCTACATAAAGGTTATAAGCAAATGCATTGCTTACGGAGAAGTTAATGGTAACGTTGTTATATATATAGGGAATTTTATTCTCTTGGTTTAAATCGACAAATCTGGTTTTTCCTTCAATGTTGTTTATGTGCATTGATTCTAAATATGGAGCCGAAAGAGTTTCCGGAGCATTTGCTTTCTTAGAGGCATTATGGAGTATAAATCCGGCATCCAAACAGATTAATGATAGGGTGTCATTAAGAACCGATATATTTTCATAAGCATTGATGAGGGACAGGTTGTCTGCTCCTATGTTGTACGATTCTGTTATTCGAGCAATATATCCGTCATAAAAGAACTTGTAAACGGATGATCCGGTGATGGCCCAACTTTCTTCATTGCCGATGTGAACGATTTTCTTGAGGTTACTAACTGATTTAAAGCAGTCGTTCAGGTGGCTGTCTGCTACGAGTTTGTCCCCATTCTCACTATAAGTCCAAAACTTATCGTCTCCCAAAAAGAGAATGCGTCCTCCGGCTTTAAACATACGTATCTTGACCGGAAGAGTTTTATCTTTCTCATGTCCGTAGTACGAATAATACCGAAAAGCATTCTGCTCGTCGTTCAGTCGGCATTTGTATACGCCATGGCTTACAGTCTCAAGCCAGATATTATCCAGATAATCTGTTTCTACATTGATGATTGGGTCTGTGATTTGCTTCATCTCCAGAGATTTGCCGGTCTTTACATTGATAATAACCAGATTATTGTAGGTTACTAGCAACATTATTTTTTCCCCTTTTATCGTTGTTTCTACAGCTTTGAATGTTCCCGTATTTATGGGATATGGAGTACTGACACTCAGATCTTTGTGGATTTCTTTTAATCCGCTATTATGTGCGCAGAAAAGTCTGCCATCTATTTTTGAGAAAGACCATACTTGGCCTTGCGTCTCTTTTATTAGTTTCAGTGAAGAAAAAATATTCCGGTCGTTTAGCTGACTTACAGGCGCATAGTAGATACCTTGATTCGTTCCGACAAACAAATTATCGTGCCACAGAGTTGCCGCATAAACAGCTCCGGCATCGCGATCGCTAGCTTTATAATAACTCAATCCTTTGGTGTATCGTATGTATGCAATTCCTCTGTCCATCGCTACCCAGATATTATTCCGATTGTCTTCATAAAGAGATAAAATCGTGTTGTTCTGGAGAGAATTGGCTGTTGAGAAGTGGTTGCTTATTTCTCCAGAGGGTGTAACCTCATAAACACCATTCAGTTGTGTGCCCAGAAAGTAGGTGTTTCGTTTGCTGCAATAAATGCCACAGTTCAGTTCCTCTCCCTGAAGTAATGAACTTAATCCTTGGTTCCAGATAGAGAATTCTTTTCCGTTGTACACATAAATATTGCCGGATGAAGTTCCTATGAGATACTGATCTTTACCGTATGGCAGGATCACTCTTACGGTGGTATTGTTAAACATTTCACTGCCGGGGATCTTCGTCAGTTTATCGTTTATTATTTGATGTAATGGGCCGTATGTTTCCTGTACCCAGTATTTGTCTCTTACTTTTAGCAGGAAGATATAACCTTTAGCGGGAGCTACCGGTTTTAGTGTTCGATAATCATATACATAGATGTTGCTAAACGATTGAAAGTAGACTTTATCTTTGGCAATCCACACTTTCCAGAAATTTTCGTTCTCAAACTTGTGTTCTTTGAGCAATCCTTTCAGTGACGTGTATTTTAGTGAACCGGATATATCTCTGTCCCATCGGCCAAGTTCCTCAAATCCTCCGGTGAATACTGTTTGATGAGAGGCCACAGCAATAGCTCTGATTATTGGAGAGTTTGGTATTTGGTATAGATTCCAGCTCATACCGTCTGATTCCAATAATCCTATATCATTGCCAAAGTACATGACTCCTCTTTCATCTTCTCCGATCGACCAATTTTTGTTGGCGGCATTATACGTTTCTTTGTTAATGTTGATAATGTGCGGCTTGGTAGAAGAGAAAGCATTTAGTTGCATCAGAAGCGTTACAGCAATGGTAACTATACCTTTCGGAAAGTTCATGGGGTTCTTTTTAAGTTTAAAAAAGTGTTCTTCCGTGCAATGATACGAAAAAACGAGGATATATTTAACACGCCTTCTGATAAATTTGTTTAGAGAGCAGAAAGGAAAAGGAGAACATTTTTTTTGGTTTTGCGTAAGTTTAGCGAGGGTTGTATTGAAAAAGGCCTCCAAGATTACTCTTGAAAGCCTTTTGTGCGGATGATAGGACTCGAACCTACACGTCTCACGACACCAGATCCTAAGTCTGGCGCGGCTACCAATTACGCCACATCCGCATGGTAGGCAATCACTTACTTTTGTTTTGCGGTGCAAAGATAAGCAGTTTTTCTGTTCTGGCAAATTATTTGTGAATAAAGTTAATTCTTTAGTAGAGTACGGGCTGCTTCTATCATCGTGTCAATGCCTTTATCTTCGTCACTGCTAAGCATATCTACCTTAATATCAGGATCTATGCCAAATTCAATTTGATTCATTTCGGCATCAAAGTATGGGCTGGCTGAGAAGCGCACTGACCATCCATTGGGTAATTCCGAAGAAAAAGGCATTCCTGATCCTCCTCCGGTCTTATCACCTAGGATCGTTACCTGCGGAAGATATCGCATTGAATTCACAAAATTATTGGTAGCGCTATAGGCATGACGGTTAGTCAGCACAATTACTTTTTTCTGCCATCGGATACTACTTGAAGGTTCTAAGTAGATAGCTACCGGATCAGAAAAGTCATTATGTCCTTTCCCTGTTTTGTGGCGGATGTATCCGGTGAGAATTTTCTCGTTGGTGAATCTGGCTGCGAAAGTCGTTGAATTACTGAGATTACCTCCACCGTTATTACGTACATCAATTATAATTCCATTGCAGATAGCCATGTATTGAAGGATTTCATCCAGGTTGCCATTCCCAATAGCATCGGAGAAACTTTCGTAATAGACATAGCCCACATTATCATCTAATATTTTATATTTTGCTCCACCGGCGATACGATAGTCTGTTCCTAGATAATCTTCGATGATTGATTCATTGAAATTTCGAGGATAGTCTTCATACCAACTCCAATAGCGAGCGACATTACTTGCCGAATAGAGATTGACATGACCGTCTTTAAGCTCGGTTAGCATATCACCCAATACTTCAAAAAGGTCTTCACTAGACATACTTGTCGTCAATCGTTTTTGGTAAACGGTATAGATACTATCCCAGTTTATCTCTTTGTATTCGAGGAAGCAATATTTCTCATCAATAATGGTCCATAAAGCGTCGAGGTTTCCTTGTGGATTATTGGCGTATTCATCTTCTCTGATGCAGGATGATGCAATGAAAAGTAACAATATAATTGGGATGAGCAATGTCAGTTTTCTGATTGCCCGATCTTTTTTGCTTCCTTTTCTATCTTTGTAGTTGATCATCATTCTCTTTTAAAATTATCAATAGACTCTTATAGCAGATGGGAGAGGAGTTCCTTTCTTATTACGGATTCTGTATAGATCCTGTACGAATCCCACCATAAATACGTGTCCGTAGGTATGTGTTTCTATTTGGTTTACTCTGGATTGTTGCATGTCCCATAAGTAGCTGAATCTTACTTTTGAGCTCCCAATAGGACAATCTACCGATAATATCTGTCGGATGGAGGGTTGGTTGTGTAAGGATGTAAACTGCACCACTCCGCTGCTGTTTCCCAGCGTAAATATCTCGTAATAAGATTGTCCGTAATTGGGCGAGAACATGGCTCCTATTACGGGTATGTTTGCTTGATATCTTAATACGATTGGATAATTTTTTATTTTTAGGTGCCAAATGGCCATGCCTGAGGCATCCATATTGATGTAAGCTCTGGCCGATGCCGGATTATTCGTATTGCGCAGGTTGTAGACAAAGCCACCATTCAAATCAGCCAGTCCGCCGGCTAGCAGTTTAAAATTATCAGTGATACGGAATTGATAATGCAAGCCGTAGTTCCAGTTTACCAATCCCGCAAAGGTGTTGTTATTATCAACTTTATTATGAGTATAAGAAATGTTAGCTTGGAAGAAGTTTTGTACCGATACATTTCCGTCAAAAAGCTTAGTCATTCGCATCGTTTCTCGAGAGATGCGAAAGTCTGTACCGACATACTCTTGTGGGGAAAGGTAAGTGTCATACACGTTAGCAAATCCCACACCATACATGGTGGCACGCATGAGATATCTGTTTGCCTGCAAGGAATCCTCTTGTGCGTATCCTCTTACTGAGAAAAGAGAAAAGAAGCAGATGCACAAAGAGGCGAAGATTGCTTCGCCTACTCTGTGCCTGCAAATGTGTGTTTCAGGTATTATTGTTTTTTGTATCATGAACATTAGCTTAGAAGAGCTTCATTTGCCCTGTTATTTCGTCGATGATATCATCTTCACTTCTACCATTATCCGGATCCAGATTTTCCGGATCTTCTTCTATTTCGCCTTCTTCATCGCCTTTCTTCACTTCAGGAAACCGTGTTGGTTCCAGTTCGTTTATTGCTTCAACAGTAAATGTTGTGAGGCGCTTCCCTTTGGCTTTAAATCCTTTAACGGCAATAAATTCTTCTGCATCAACAATGATTGGGTCTCGGAAGCTATCGTGTCCACCAAATATTACTTCCAATCGGGGGTAACATTCATCAGTCAGCAGTACGAGTCGATTCTCTTTATTCTCTCCCAAATAATTTTGTTTACGCGTACCAGCTTCAAAAGAGAAGCGTTTCAGGTACGGGTAATTTTGTTGATCGGCATCATAAAGAACGGCACTCCACACCTTGTTGGCATCAAACTTTTCAACGATGCTCACATTGTCTTCATAGTGGTTACTCAAATCGAAGTTGGTGATATAGAAATCTCCATTAGTCAAGACGACAAGTATGCTGTCTTCACTTTGAAACTCTCCCAGAAACTCACCTCGTCCATCGTAGTTGAGGCGGAGTACGTCACGGTCAAACCAAACCTTTCGTCCACCTAGTGTGGAACCACCTTTTTGTTTAAGTGCAATTTTATGGACATCGTATTTTGTTAGGATAACACCCATTGCTTGACGTCCCTTGATGGCTATTTCACTAAAATCCTTTTCAAAGATAATTTTTCTGACGCGCATATTAGGCTTTAGCGTCACTTTGATTACTTCAGCTTCTCCATTGGGATTGGCAGTGAAGTAAACTACACGTGAGCCTGGTGTACTCTGCGTCATATCATATTCTCTGTCTCGTGTTACGGATGTTACGGCAAAACGCTTCACATAGTGAATTCCATCCTTTCCATCCCGATAAATGGCATTATAGATCGTTCGTTTATCGTTCTTTTTAAAGATGTTGATATATAGAATGTTTTTTCCGATGAATTTCTTGTCGGCCACCGGGGTAATGAGGTACCTTCCGTCCCGATAGAAGATGATGACATCATCCATGTCCGAACAGTTTGCTATGTATTCGTCTTTTTTGAGGGCAGTGCCGATGAAGCCTTCCTCTCGGTTGATGTAGAGTTTTTCGTTGGCTTCTACCACTTTGGCTGCTTCAATGGTGTCGAAATTACGTAGCTCTGTGCGACGTGGAAAGTTTTTGCCATATTTATCTTTTAGCATGCGGAACCAATCGGTGGTATATTCCACAATGTTGGCTAAATGCTTGTCAATCTCGGCAATCTCGTTCTTCATGCGGGCAATTATTTCATCCGCTTTTTCAGAGTTGAACTTTAGGATGCGGCCCATTTTTATCTCCATTAGCTTCAGAATATCCTCTTTGGTCACTTCTCTAATGAACTTCGGATAAAAGGGTGTTAATCGCTTGTCAATGTGGGCGCAAGCTTCGTCCATATCTTTTGACTGCTCAAATTCCTTGTCTTTATAGATGCGTTCTTCAATGAATATCTTTTCAAGAGAAGAGAAATGCAGGCTCTCTTGCAGTTCACCTTTATGTATTTCAAGTTCTTGGCGTAAGAGAGATAATGTGTTGTCAACCGATTTTTTCAGCACGTCACTTACTCTGAGGAAGTGTGGCTTCTGCTCATCAATAACACAACAGTTGGGCGAGATGCTGACTTCACAGTCCGTAAAGGCATATAGCGCATCAATCGTTTTGTCAGAAGAGACGCCAGGTGCCAAGTGTATCAATATTTCTACTTGAGACGAGGTGTTATCGTCTACTTTACGAACTTTTATTTTACCTTTATCAACAGCTTTTAATATCGATTCGATGATGGATGTGGTCGTTTTCCCGTATGGTATTTCATTAATTACCAATGTTTTGTTGTCGATCTTGTTGATCTTAGAACGTATCTTTACTACACCTCCGCGTTCTCCGTCATTATATCTCGATACGTCTATCGATCCTCCTGTCTGAAAGTCAGGATAGATTCTGAATTCTCTCCCGTGTAGATATTCTATAGCAGCATCGCAGAGTTCATTGAAATTATGTGGCAATATTTTAGAAGAGAGGCCTACTGCAATCCCTTCTACTCCTTGCGCCAATAATAACGGGAATTTAACAGGGAGCGTGACAGGTTCTTTGTTTCGTCCATCATACGATTGCTTCCATTCTGTGGTTTTAGGATTGAATACCACATCCAAAGCAAATTTAGAGAGACGTGCTTCGATGTAACGAGAAGCGGCAGCACCGTCTCCGGTAAGAATATTTCCCCAGTTCCCCTGACAGTCTATCATGAGGTCTTTCTGTCCCAATTGCACCAATGCATCTCCAATGGAAGCATCTCCATGTGGGTGAAATTGCATGGTGTGCCCCACGATATTGGCTACTTTGTTGTACCGTCCGTCGTCCAAACGTTTCATGGAATGGAGAATACGGCGTTGTACAGGTTTTAGCCCGTCATTGATGTGTGGTACCGCACGTTCTAATATCACATAGGAAGCATAGTCCAGAAACCAGTTCTGATACATGCCCGAGAGTTGGTGTTTGATGCTTTCGTCGTGTGAGTCGGCCGGTTTATAATCCGAATGTCCTTCCGTAATCTCGTTTATCTCGTCGCTCATAAATGTCAGGTTCCTCTATTGTATCTATCTTGTTTTAACAACAAATTATCTTTTTTACATCATTATGAGATGATGTGCAGGCAAAAATACGAATTAAATTGAAAAAAATCATTTACTTTGCACTTTTATTTGTGATACCTTTTGTCGGTAGATGAATCAAAAGTTAACTGTAAACGCATAAATTGTAAATAGAAAGATGGCACAAGAAGATGTTTTTAAGAAATTAGTATCGCATTGCAAAGAGTATGGTTTTGTATTCCCCTCAAGCGACATATATGACGGGCTTGGAGCAGTGTACGACTACGGTCAGATGGGAGTTGAATTAAAGAATAACATCAAAAAGTATTGGTGGGACAGTATGGTGCTTCTGCATGAAAACATTGTCGGCATTGATTCTGCTATCTTTATGCATCCTACTATTTGGAAAGCTTCCGGGCATGTGGATGCTTTCAACGATCCGTTGATTGATAATAAAGATTCTAAAAAGCGCTATCGTGCCGACGTGCTTATTGAAGATCAGTTGGCTAAGTATGACGATAAGATGAATAAAGAAGTGGCTAAGGCTGCTAAAAAGTTTGGTGATACTTTCGATGAGGCTCAATTTCGTTCAACAAACGGGCGTGTACTTGAAAATCAAGCAAAACGTGATGCTTTACACGAACGTTTTGCTAAAGCGTTGAATGATAACAACCTCGACGAACTTCGTCAGATCATTGTGGATGAAGAAATTGTTTGTCCTATTTCCGGTACTAAGAATTGGACGGAGGTACGTCAATTCAATCTGATGTTTTCTACTGAAATGGGTTCTACTGCCGACGGTGCGTTGAAGATTTATCTTCGCCCCGAAACTGCTCAGGGAATCTTTGTAAATTACCTTAATGTGCAGAAAACCGGTCGCATGAAGATACCTTTCGGTATTGCGCAAATAGGTAAAGCTTTCCGTAACGAAATCGTAGCGCGTCAGTTTATCTTTCGTATGCGTGAGTTCGAACAGATGGAAATGCAAT
>DBTL01000017.1:8843-24172 GCA_002307035.1 Bacteroides sp. UBA1317 | reverse complement strand
GATCCTTGTCCTTGCGGAAGCGGTAAGAAATATAAAAAGTGTTGTGGAAGGAATTAGTTCTTGTCTGCTTTATTACTTGCTTGATCGAAACAAGAGTGGACACAGGTATGTACGAATAAGAATCTTAATCTTGTTGATATCCATTTTCGCTCTTCCATCAGAAATTATTTGATTTGCCAACTCACTTTTTCTACCGGCAATATACTTGTATTGCTTTCCATCAATGGTGGCAAACAATTGGAAGTCGTGGCGAGTGGTTTCAATTAGTTTGAAGTCGGACACATGCAAACCATCCTCAGTAGTATAAGGTTGCAGAGTTGTAGGTAGATAGTGTTGCATGTTTGTGGCATAATCCTCAGGGATAAGTTGCGAAAGATACTGCTCAATTCTATCAGCCCAATATGGACTCACTTGATATTTTAAAGCGTGGTCATAAAAATGACTGATGGCAAGTGCTACCTCTGAGATTATTTTCTGTTCATTCCTGATGCTGTTTTCTTTGGCAAACAGAGTGAGATCACTGAGAGTGATATTGTTACTCTTGCCCAGGATTGTTATAGAATGTCCGTTCTCATAAGATGCGCCATCCAGATTGGTGGTGAATGTCACATCGTAAGCAGGTGTAATGTGCCAGACGGCTTTCTCGTCCATCATGAATGAGAAGTTTTTGATATGGTCATCCACATTGGCACCCATCACATTGAATACCATGCGCCGATATTCCTCTACGATTTCTGTGGCTGCGATATTTAGCCGGCGACAGGTGGCAAAGAGTTCTTCATAACTGGTGGCATCGGGACACATGGCAGCCAAAGTTTGTGTATGTATTTTCTTTCCTTCCCTGCGGTCGTAACGCTCTGTAATGAAGTGGTGCTGACCTTCTACAGAAATAAGTTTAGATGGCATCATGTTGATTCCGGCTTCAAGTGCCATCTCGTAATAAGCCATCTCTATATTGGTGAACGGGAAATCATCGCTTTCGGCAAATTTCAATATATAATAGGTGTACTCCTTGGGCAGTGCTACCTGTCCGGGGCGTATATCTCCTGTTTCACGGTTGATCGCAATGATCGCTTTGGGATGTTGCCCACCGGCAGATGTACCCACTTCATACAAGCTTTGCAGACTCAGTTCTTCTTCAGGGAGTACGATAGCTTCTTCTCTTTTCTCAAATAGCCTTTTTGCAAGTTGATATAGGCTGTCAATCTGAATAGAAGAAGATGTCTCGAGACCTATAGTAGCTGGAGTAAATTCAAGTGCCCCCATACCTCTTTTGCCGATGAACGACAATTTATCTACCGGAGATAATTGCCTCAAAGGAATGTGGTTTTGTGCAGCCCATTGCTCGAACACTTTGTTACCCCATCTGTCAGGCAGGGAGTCGGCAATAAATGGAGGAAGCCCTTGAAAGAGTTTTTCTTTATTGCCGATGATTGGGAGTCCTTTAGCTGCATTTCCCTTCACAGAAGCTGTTAAAGGTGCAATCTCTATCCCTTTTTTGATAAAGGATGGATTGTAGCTGAAAACGGCTCTACGATTTCTTTCATCCCAATAGAGTTGACCGACTTCTTCTGCATTCAGCACCACGCTGACTATGTTATTTTGCATGCCTTATTCTTTTAGGCTTATTCTTGATAACTTGTTGCATGGCGTATGGTGACATAGGAATTTCCGGCAAGAGTTCCTGTACTTGACCAAGGCAGTCTATCGAACGGAGCAATCCCAAAAAACTGCCCATGGTGATATTATACATCTTTCCGTTTTCGAACTGGCGTAATGTCACCACGCTCATTCCAGCCTTATCTGCTGCTTCTTGTTGGGTCAGCTGACAAGACAGGCGATATTCCTTAAACCGCTTGCCTAGTTGCATAACTATCTCTGCATTTGACAACGCCAATATATTATTCTGCTCATTCATATTGCAAAGGTAAACAAATTTATGGTTATTATACAATAATGGCTATAAAAATCAATATATTTATGGTTATGTATTGATTGGTAGTTTGCATTGGATAAAAAATAGACTGCACTATGGAGAAGGTTGCGAGAGCAGTAAAAAAGAATTTCTTCCTTTTTCACTGGTTTGTTTAATTCAAAAGAATTACTTTTGCTGGCAATTCAAATATTTAACGGATATGCTTAGTTTAAAATCGGATTTCTCCCACCCTTCTGTGGCATTTGTTGATGTCTTAAAACTGAAGTCGAAGGAAGATTTAAAGAATGTAGCGAATTTGTTGGGGGTTTTAATACCCTCAAAGTTGAGGAAAGATGAGTATGCGATGAATCTCGCAGAGGCAATGTTATGCTGCCCGAAAGAATGGTTGACCCAGTTGACGAGGCCAGAGTTGATGTTGCTCCAAAGGCTGGTAGATGCGGATTCCGGTTATGTGGAAGATTCTGTTGTCTTTACAAGAAGCACGCTCGGATCTTTTTCTATTGTAATCATTGATCACTATTCGGCGGAGGAAGGTAAAGTGCGCTATATGCTCTATGATGAGTTGCGTAAAGCGATAGCACCTCATATTAATGATGTGTTGTCTTCTAAAGAACAGATCACTCGTTTCACAGTAGAGCAGTATGCTCATGGTATTGTAAACCTTTATGGTTTTACTCCTTATCTAAAAGTCATGGACTTGCTGAATGGGTATTTGAAGGACTCAATAACTGAAGAGGAAATCAGTGAAAGTCTGGAGAAGTCTTTACTGATAAAACGCTTTACCTTTAATAAGATAGATCCCTTTCGAGCAGAGGTTTGCATCGCATCTCCTTTCTTGTGGAACCTCAAAGATCTGGATGATAAGTTGTACAAACATCCTGAAATAAAGAATCTGAAGCGCTTTTCTAAAAAGGAAGTGTTTGAAGCCGGAAGGATTTGTTCGCCTTACCTTCCTTGTGCAGCTGCGGACGAACTGAAAGAATACATGATGGCGCACTTTGGATATTCGGAAGCAGATGCAGATGATGAAATTCAATCTTTGTGGCTCAATATACAGGAAGATGAGAATGTTCTTTCTATGGTCTCATCTATTGTTAGCAGCCAAGTTTCTTCTGCGCAGGAACAGCAACAAGGCATAACGATTTTCATGAATTATTGCGACCAATGTCCTCGTTGGTTTTTGAAAGGGTACTCTTCTACAGCAGGCTTTGAGTTGTTTGAAAAAAGAGAACTGGCAAAAAAACCTCTTCGTTTGATGGGAAGCTTCAATATGGATGCTACTGATAATAAACATTAATTCTAAGTTGCAGACAGGTCTTGATGGCTTGTTTCAAACTTGCTTCTAAATAAAAAGCGGGAGGAAAGGATCTTTGTCTTTCTTCCCGCTTTATAATTACATATTATCTTGTTTTATTCATTTGGGAACAATAACTGTCAAACAAATCATTTTTATTCGTAATGATTTTGGCTATGGAATAACTACGCGAAACCGGCATTCATTAGCATCTTCAAGTACAGTGTGTATTTTTGTAACAAAAATATCTTTTCCTGGCATTAATGTATGCAGGACAAAAAGAATGCTTTGTCGAGAGCACTCGCAATGAACGGCAGATTTCACGAAACCTTGTTCAACCATCGGACAGAAACACCGTGGGTATCCGATTTCATAAACGTGTCCGCTTTCGATTATATCGGCAAAGAAATATTCAGATCTTCCATATTTCGTATATTGCAGGTCTAGATTGCCATCACATTCATCGAATTGCCGTTGCATTTCTTTCAAAACGTACTTTCTTACGCAATTTATTGCGCATGGGCGATACAGTTTTTCACGTTCTTCTGAGCTGAGATTAGCAATGCCTTTTTCTAGCAGCTGATAGAATTCTTTTGTTTGTTCCATTGTCTTATCCTTTCTTTTTCTTTCTTTTTTGTTTCCATTTATTTTTTTACTATGGTCTTTACAGCGCGTTAATGGCTGTTGGATACGTTATATTCTTTTGCAATTTCTTCTAAATGTCTGCTATCTGTGCCAAGTCTTACGGTCGGAGCGGAATATTAGTCTGAAGAGCTTGCCGGTGAAGTTGCTGTACCTCATTGTCCTTTGTCATTTCCCGATACAAAAATGTTGAAAGATATTCTTCAGTACCATGTCATTTGTTACTTCTCCGGCTATGTCGTTGAGGTGGAAGATACACTCACGGATGTCTTGCGAAAGGAAGTCGCTTGATATGCCGCTATCTATTCCTTGCTGTACCCGGCGGATGGCTTCGAGGGCGCGGGTTAGTGCTTCGTAGTGGCGTATGTTGGTTACGATCACATCATTTTGAGTTACCGTGGGCAGTTGTGCCGCTTTTACCAGAAGGTGTTCCAACTCGTCGGTATGGGTGCGTTGCTTGGCCGAAATAAAGATGTGATAAATATCTTTAGCTGTAAGGGCAGAGAGGCTCGAAGTTAATGCACTTTGTTGTGCGTTGTCTATCAAGTCGGCTTTGTTGAGAACAAGGATGAGGCGTTTGCCTTCGCAACGGGGGAGTATCTTGCCGGAAAGTTCTTTTATCTGTTTCGCAGCATTGGCAGAATCGATCATCCAAAGAACGATTTCGGCTTGGTCGAGTTTTTGGAAAGTACGCTCTATGCCGAGCGATTCAATGGTGTCGGTGGTATCACGAATGCCGGCAGTATCAATGAAACGGAAGGTAATGCCGTCGATGTTGGTGGTATCTTCAATCACATCGCGCGTAGTGCCGTGAATGTCGCTCACGATGGCTTTGTCTTCATTGAGCAACACGTTGAGCAAGGTCGACTTTCCTGCATTGGTTTCACCGATGATGGCCACAGGCACACCGTTCTTGATGGCGTTGCCTACACTAAAGGAATGAACCAGGCGGGCAATGACTTTCTCTATGTTATCGGCCAGTTGGTGCAATTGGTCACGGTTGGCAAACTCCACATCTTCTTCGCTGAAGTCGAGTTCGAGCTCTATCATGGAGGTGAAGTTAAGCAATCGGGTGCGCAGTTCCGCCAGTTCTTTGCTGAAACCGCCCCGCATCTGACTCATGGCCAGACGATGAGTGGCAGCGGAGGAGGAGGCGATAAGGTCGGCCACTGCTTCGGCCTGACTGAGGTCCATCTTTCCGTTGAGGAATGCTCGTTGGGTATATTCTCCCGGTTGGGCCATGCGACAACCTTGCTTTATGAGGAGTTGCATCACTTGTTGGAGGATGTAGGTGGAACCGTGACAGGCTATTTCGGTGGAGTCTTCGCCCGTATAGGAGTGCGGTGAGCGGAAGAGGCTGACCAATACTTCATCTATCACTTCGCTCTCATCGACTATCCGTCCGAAGGTGAGGGTATAGGGCTTTTGTTCTGAAAGTTTTTTATTGTCTTTTGCCGGAACAAAGATGCTTTCGGTGATGCTTATGGCGTCGGGACCCGATACACGGATGGTGCCGATGGCGCCCCCTTGGGCAGTGGCGATGGCACAAATGGTGTCTTGATTCATTTTTATAGATTGCTTAAATAATTAAGATAAAGTTTGGCACAACCACGGGCGTCTGATAAGGCTTCGTGGTGGGTAAGGGCAATACCCTGTCTGTCACAACAAGCATTAAGGGTAGCCGGTTTATAGCCCAAAGAGCGATAGATGCGGCAAGTGCATTCCCAACGGTCGGGCAGGAGCAGCTCTTCATAATCAAGCCCATACATGCGCATGGTTCGTTTGAGTACGTTGCGGTCGAAAGATTCATTGTGTGCTACAACTGTTTTTCCGAGCAACCGTTCTCTGACTTCCGGATAGATGGCATGAAAGCCCAGAAGTGAGGCGGTCATTTCGGGAGTGATGCCGTGTACTTTAATATTTTGCCACCAGTATTCATTCTCGGGCGGCTGAATGAGACGATAATATTCATCGGTAATGAGATCGTTTTCAACCGTCACGATGCCGATGGCACAGGCACTTTCCATGTATCCGGTAGCTGTTTCAAAGTCTATGGCAGCAAATGAGTGCATCTTAGATTCTGTCGAGCACTGTCCTTACCAGTGTGTCGATGGTATTCTTGTATCCCGTATTGGCTTCTTTGATCAGACGGTTGGCTATTACCATGCAAACGGTCATCGCTTTGTGGCCCATCAATCTGCTCAATCCGGCAAGAGCCGAACTCTCCATTTCAAAATTGGTAATCTTATAGCCGTTGTACTCAAAAGTTTCTATCTTGTCGTTTTGTTTAGGATCGGCAAGAGGAACACGCAGTTCGCGACCTTGCGGGCCAAAGAATCCTCCGGCAGCAATGGTTACTCCACGTACCATTTCTTTTTGAGCAATGCGGTCGATGAGCTCTGCGTTGGCATCTATTACATAAGGTGCCGGTGCACAAAGATTGCCTGTCCAGCCCATGTGGTTGAGGAACGCTTTTTCAAAAGCTAAGTCGCAAACGGAGTTTCTGCCGGCATAGAAATTGAGTAAGCCGTCGAATCCGATGGACTTCTCGGAGCAAACAAATGTTCCTACGGGCGTGTTGGGTTGAAGTCCGCCACATGTACCTATACGTACCAGTTCTAACTGGCGGAAGTTTTCTTTTTCTTCACGCGTGTTGAAGTCGATATTGGCCAGAGCATCCAGCTCGTTCATCACGATGTCGATGTTATCACAGCCAATGCCGGTAGAGACTACTGTAATCCGCTTGCCTTGATAAGTTCCTGTGACGGTTTTGAACTCACGACTCTCTATCTCGCACTCTTTTTGTTCGAAGTGCGAAGCAACAAGAGCTACTCGTCCCGGATCACCTACCAGTATTACTTTATCGGCCAGTTGTTCGGGCTTTACGTGCAAATGGAAAACGGAACCGTCTTCGTTAATAATCAGTTCGGATGAAGCAAAATATTTTTTCATGCGGTTGTTCTTTTTTAATGGAACTAAGAAAGGCGGAGTTTAATCCCCGCCTTTACTCTATAGTAATGTAGTTGATTATTCGCTTAAAGGTTTACCGGGAGTGGTGCCGGGTTTAGCTATGTTTTCACGCATAGAAGTATCGGCAACAATATTCTTCATTTTATAATAATCCATGATACCTAAATTGCCACTTCTGAATGCATCAGCCATTGCTTTAGGTACTTCGGCTTCGGCCTGAATCACCGTGGCACGGGCTTCTTGTGCTTTGGCTTTCATCTCTTGCTCGTAAGCAACAGCCATTGCGCGGCGTTCTTCAGCTTTAGCCTGAGCGATGTTTTTATCGGCATTGGCCTGATCCATCTGCAAGGCTGCACCAATGTTCTTACCAATATCGATATCGGCAATATCAATGGATAGAATCTCAAAGGCTGTTCCGGCATCCAATCCTTTGCTAAGAACGAGCTTAGAAATTGAATCGGGGTTTTCCAATACTGATTTATGACTAACAGAAGAACCGATAGAGGATACGATACCTTCGCCTACACGAGCCAGAATTGTATCTTCACCAGCACCACCCACTAGTTGGCGAATGTTGGCACGAACAGTAACACGAGCTTTGGCTATGAGCTGAATACCATCTTTGGCAACAGCAGTAACGGGCGGTGTATCGATCACTTTAGGGTTAACTGACATCTGAACAGCTTGGAACACATCACGACCGGCAAGGTCGATAGCTGTAGCCATCTGGAAGGTTAACTCGATGTTAGCTTTCGAAGCAGAAACAAGTGCATGTACTACTTTCTCTACATGGCCTCCGGCCAGATAATGCGCTTCTAATTCATCGCGGCTGATATCTCTGAGTCCGGCTTTGTGGGCTTCAATGAGTCCCGGAACGATGATATACGGTGGAACGTTACGGATACGCATCAGGAATAGCTGTATCAGTGACATGTTTACTCCCGAAACCTTGGCAGACAGCCATAGGAAGAAAGGGACATAGTGAAAGAACAGGATCAGGAAGATTACTCCTCCAGCAACCAATAAGAGAGTTAAATACATAGGCTCAATCATAATTAATCATTTAATTTAGTGAGTATTATTTTTTTTGTCTTTTAACCAAAATGACACCATCACTTATGCGATCTACAATGATGGGTGTTTTATCATCCATAAATCCGTCGGAAGATTTCACTTCGATGATTTCTCCGCCAATGTTGGCATAGCCAATCAATGCTAATCGGGTAGTGCATACACCTGTGTCTCCAACTTTTAAGTTTTCGGCGGCATGTTTGTCTACTTTAGACGTAATATCCTTTTTGAGGGCCAGCTTGTCGAGCGTTTTTGAACGCATAAATAAGATTAGCGATCCTACGCAAGCAATGGCCGATACGACTAAAGTAATGAACCCTCCTGTTTCTCCGAGATTGTCAAATGCATAATAGTTGGCATAGATGATGCATCCCAATGCTGAAATGCCGGCTATGCTAATGCCGGGGATAACAAACAGTTCTATTAGAAATAGGATGACTGCTGCTACGATAAGAGCTGCGATAATGAGTATATCCATAAAGTATTATTTTTTAAGGTACATTATTTCTGTGTTGCGCACACTTATTGTCTGGGCATCCAATTCCTGAGATATTTCTTGCACGCGTTTCTCCAAATCAAGGATGGCTCCATTCATTTTAGCACGCTCTTCTTTATTCGCCTTTTCGTACCACTGGCGTTGTGTATTCAATTTATCCGATTGCTGGCGATAGTCCTTCGCTAATAGCTGATATCTTTTAAATAAGGCCTTCGCTTCAGGTGACTTAAACTGATCGATGCTATGATAAGTTCGCTCGTCATTGATCACAAATTCAAAATCATATGTACTCTTTTCATTCGGTTTCTTGTTAATAACAGCTTGTAGCCTTTCTTTGGCTTCGGCCACCGTTTTCTTATCTTTCCACGTATCTTTTAAAGAATGCAACTGTGCCAGATTCTTCAATGAGTCAAGATCCATCGCTTCATAGTTATATATCTGCTTGGAGGTATTCGGTATGAAAACATAGACACAAACCTTCCCTTCCGGTTGATAACGATCAGAGGCAAACCAACCGAGATCATTGTATTCGTCTATGGCATACATGTAGTCGTTGTATGGAGAATTGAAAGGCATTCCTACATTTTCGATAGCCAGATATGTATCTGTATTTGTATTGTAGCGGGTTACGAAGATGTCATAACCTCCCATGGAACCTTCGCCATCAGAAGCAAAATAGATCGTAGCGCCATCGGTTAGCATAAATGGGTAATTGGAATTTCCATTTGCATTGATACTTCCGGGTAGTTGGTTGCCTTCTCCCCAATTATCAAGCATCTTATTTTTACTAAAGATATTTAAGGCTTTATCCTTGCCTTGTTCGCTATAATAAATCTTATTTCCAATCTCTGTTTCGTATACAGTTCCCTGGCTTTTCCCTTCCTGTTTGAAGTATTCATTGTAGGTAAACAATTTCCCTGATTCTTCACTCAACTTATATGCGCTCAGGAAATTGTCTTTGTCCACCACAAAACTATCAATGACAGAGACTTCTTCTACTCCCTTGATCATACGGGCATTGATTTTGCTCTTTTCAAGTAATTTGTCGGCTTCTTCGGTAGGTTGTTTCTTCTTGTTCAAGAGGTCAACATATTCCTGATAACTGTTTACGGCTTCTTCAAAGCGGTATAAGTCATCATATGTCTCACCTAAATACAGAGGTGCGTTCTGGATCTTTCTTTTAGCGGCAAATTCGAGATACTTCACAGCCTTTTGCGGTTCGTTTGTTTTCAGGCAACACACTCCGTACCAATAGTTATAATTTGCATTAGCCGCTTGTGACTTAACGTACTTTTCAAAAACAGGTTTTGCTTTGGCATATTCTCCTTTTGTAAACATGCCTTTCGCTTCCTCTAAAGTTTGTGCCGAAACGAGAGGCAATGTGCAACAGTATAGAATGAATATAACAAGTCTTTTCTTCATGTTGTTTCCGGTTTATTTTTCAGATGTTCAAAAATACAAAAAAGTTTGGCAATAATGCTTGTTTACACTCATTCTATTATGTTAATTCTTCTTTAAATCATTCTTTTACTTTACTTTTGCAGCCGATTCTATAGTTATGGTACAATTTACGGAAGAAGAGAAAGTTATTCGCCGCATTGATAAACGTTTTAGTAAAGGTGTGGTGCAATACAATTTGATAGAGGATGGAGATAAAATCCTTGTCGGTCTATCCGGCGGGAAAGATTCGTTGGCTTTGATTGAGCTACTCGGAAGAAAAATGCGTATTTTCAAACCGAAGTTTTCTGTCGTAGCTGTGCATGTGGTCATGAAAAACATTCCTTATCAGAGTGATTTGGAATATCTGAAAACGTATGCCGGTTCTTTTGACATTCCGCTGTTTGTTTATGAAACATCTTTCGATCCTAGCACTGATACCCGAAAGTGTTTTCTCTGCTCGTGGAATAGGCGGAAGAAGCTTTTTGATGCGGCTAAAGAGCATCAATGCAACAAGATAGCATTGGGACATCACATGGATGATATTCTCGAAACATTATTAATGAACATTACTTATCAGGGTGCTTTCAGTACGATGCCTCCTAAGTTAGTGATGCGCAAATTCGAGATGACCATCATTCGTCCGATGTGTCTGGTTCATGAAGCGGACTTGATCGAATTGGCTCGCTTGAGAGAGTATCACAAACAGGTGAAGAATTGCCCTTACGAGGTGGAATCGAGTAGGAGTGACATGAAAAATATTCTCCGCCAGTTGGAGGCAATGAATCCGGAAGCTCGTTATAGTCTTTGGGGGAGTATGACGAATGTGCAAACGGAATCGCTTCCGGAATAACTCGTTCGTTCATAAGATCAGAATAGAGAAGAAGTCTTTTATGTAATTTGAAAAGTTAAGAAGATCTGTTATGTCACAAGGTTTTTATTCGATATTGTTATTGATTGTGTCAAACGTGTTTATGACGTTTGCTTGGTACGGTCACTTGAAATTGCAAGAAGCCAAACTAATTAGCAACTGGCCTCTTTTGGGAGTGATCTTATTTTCATGGTTTATCGCACTCTTTGAGTATTGTGCTCAGGTGCCTGCCAATCGTTTAGGTTTTCAAGGTAATGGCGGACCATTTTCTTTGATGCAGCTAAAAGTGATTCAAGAAGTGATCACCCTTCTTATTTTTACTGTTTTTTCTACGGTTTTCTTTAAAGGAGAGGCATTGCATTGGAATCATTTGGCCGCTTTTGCCTGCCTGGTGTTGGCTGTTTATTTCGTTTTCATGAAGTAGAAGTGTTATTCTACCACATACTTCTTCATGTTTTTGGTGAAATAATTCTTTAATTTACCCTCTTTATCGCTGTAAATAAAACAAGCTTCTATTTCCGGATGTGCATCTGCAAAAGCTTCTGCTTTTTCTAATCCCATAACCATGAAGGCTGTAGCCAATGCATCTGCCGTCATGCAATCTTTTGCAACAACTGTTGCCGACAATAGGTTATGCTGTACCGGATAACCGGTTGAAGGGTCGATGGTATGCGCATATTTCTTTCCATTTTTATAGTAGAAATTGCGATAGTTGCCGGAGGTAGCCATACCCACATTGGTTAGCTGAAGGATGCTTTGGAGTTCTTGGTTTTGTGAGAGCGAATCGTCTATCGGTTTGTTGATTCCTATGCGCCAAGCCTCTTTTTGATTATTATGTCCTTTGGCCACAATTTCACCGCCAATCTCAACCATATAGTTCTTCACCCCATTCTTTTCTAATAAATGAGCGATAATGTCACTGGCATATCCTTTGGCTATCGCACTGCAATCGAGCATTATACGTGGATCCTGCTTTACTATCTTTCCATTTTTAAGAGCAATCTTCTGATAACCTATTATTTTACGTAAACTATCAATCCTCAGGCTGTCTACCTGTTCGTTTTTCTCGAACCCGAACCCCCAGGCATTGACCAGAGGGGCTACAGTGATATCAAATGCTCCGTCGGTCTCTCTTGATATTTCCATGGAGCGTTTGAACACGTTGATAAAGAACGTATCCGGCACGACTTCTTTGTTTTGGTTGATGCGGGAAATCACTGAAGTGTCATTAAACATAGACAGGGAGGCGTCGAAACGCTTGAAGGCTTTTTCTATTTCCGGTTTTAGATCTCCGTCATATTGATAGGTGACATGATAGACCGTTCCGAAGATCAGTCCTTCAATATTATTATACGGAGTTTGCTGTTCTCGGCGGAGAATATAAATTGTTCCCACAATCAGGGGAATGAGCCATAGCAACTGTGTCCTTGATTTCTTTTTTTCCATAAAATAAAACTAAAAAAAGCAGATAAAAAGACGGAATATTTTAATAAGGTAGTTTGTAGATCAGAGAATAAGTAAGTCCCATTTGAGAACTGCCATAAGTACCAAACCCCGGAACATACCAAGGGTCGGCATACTCACTGGCGGAGGAAGAGGTGCGATATTTCATTCGGACTGACCATCCCATCAGGAAGTTTTTATAAATCTGTGCGCGTACTCCGACTACTAGTTCAAACCATTGCATGCTACCTTTCAGGCCGGTATGGCTGTATGAAGTGCTTCCGCCCCAGATACCATCTTCCAAACTCGGGTTGGCTATTTCTTCATTCCATATCGGGTCGGTAAACGAGGGTGTGCTAACGTCATATTTAAAACTGCTGAGCCCATAACGAAATCCGACATAAAAAAGATTTTCCGTCTTCTTCTTGTACATCATATTGAAGTTCATTCCCACGCGAAAGTAAGGAGCATTGCTTTTATAGCGTATTCCCTCATTATCACTCCATGCATCTGTAGTGCCATATCCTACTTCTACTACAGGAAAGAATTTATTTTTCAGGTTTACGTCTACGCTCACTTCAGAGCTTAAGAAGTCACTTCCCAAGAGATTACCTCCCAATCCGTAGAGGTCTCCACTGATATAGGTTCCATTATAAAGCGGGAATTCTATTTTTGGCTCTTCTTTCTTCTTATCTTTCTCCGGACTTTTTCCTGTCGGTCTTGTGCTTTGCGCATGTAAAGACGAACTTATCAAAAGAAGGAGTACAAACTTAATGGAAAAGCTTAAAATTTTCAGTTTCGAGAGTGTTGGCATCTTCATTTGATATATAAATTGAATCTAAATTATGTTCGGTATAACTTACTCCGGTCACGCTTTGTTGCATTTGATAGCCACAGTCCATTGATATGAACTTAGCGGTATTTGTATAATGTACGATGATTGTGTCTAGTAAAGTCTCACTATAATGTAATACGAATATGGTAGAATCTACTGTGTATCGGAGGGGCAATAAGATGTCGTGTACATCTTCCTGGTTGTTAATAATGATAGAGTCCGTGCCAAATGCAGTGACAGTTAAAGAATCGAGCGTGTCATTTTTTACGACGTTAGAAACAATTTTGTACATGTAGCAATTCAGCGTAGGCCGTCCATCCAGAGCGCAATTGGTCTCCTCGGCGCAAGAAGATACGCTTGCCCCAATGATTGAACCTACAATCGTTATGAAAAGTATAAATTTTACCAAATTCTTCATATTGTATATTGTATAATTTGAATATGTCTTGCTGGTTAAATGCTATCTTCGATTTGATAATTATTACGTTCGGGTGCATTTCTAGAGATTAACTCTCCTAAGAAACCTGCGAGAAACAATTGTGTACCTATAATCATAGCGGTAAGCGAGAGATAGAAATAAGGAGATTCAGTTACTAAGTGATAAGGCATTCCGCTGTACATATTATAAAGTTTTGATACGCCTACCACAACGACAGATATAAATCCCAAGATGAACATCAGAGAACCCAATAGGCCGAAAAAATGCATCGGTTTTACACCAAAAGCAGAAAGAAACCAAAGAGAAATTAAATCCAGATAACCGTTGACGAATCGATTCAACCCAAATTTAGTTGTTCCGTATTTCCGCGCTTGGTGTTGTACTACCTTTTCGCCTATCCGTTTGAATCCGGCGTTCTTAGCTAAATAAGGGATATAGCGGTGCATCTCTCCGTATACTTCAATGTTTTTCACTACAGCATTGCGATACGCTTTTAATCCGCAATTAAAGTCGTGCAAATTTTTAATGCCCGATACCTTGCGTGCTGTGGCGTTAAAGACCTTCGTTGGTATGGTTTTAGACAGTGGATCATATCTTTTTTGTTTCCAACCCGATACCAGATCGTAGCCTTCGTCAGTGATCATCTTGTATAGTCCGGGTATCTCGTCGGGACTGTCTTGAAGATCTGCATCCATCGTGATAATGACATTGCCTTGTGCTTGTTTGAATCCGCAATACAGTGCGGGTGATTTTCCATAGTTACGGCGAAACTTTATTCCTTTTACGGTATCACCTGCTTCAGCTTTTAATTTTTCAATAATCTCCCACGAACGATCAGTACTTCCATCATTGATAAAAATCACTTCGTAAGAGAAGCTATTTGCTTTCATCACCCTTTCAATCCAGGCATATAATTCGGGAAGCGATTCTTCTTCATTGAACAAAGGAATTACAACAGATATATCCATAGCTTAAATATAAAATTTACTAAATGTTTATGCAGTTTTCTTTTTATTCATTACAATCAATGCTGTGGGAATAGCCAGAATACTTCCGTAGAACACATTCTGCGAGAGTAATTGCAGCGTGATGTCAATAGGAGAGAGCGAACGAGCAACCTCCATTGCTTCTTTAAATTGACCTATATAAGTTCCCATCCCCGGTACGCCTGCCTGCAAAGCATTATCTAATAAAGCGGTATAGGTGTTAATAATGAATCCTTGATCTATAAACCGGAAATAGATAAAATGAGCCATGGCCGTGAGCAATGCGGCAAACATGTACATGAATACGGTAAATATCCACGCTTGCACGAAACTAATTTCTCCACCACATATTTTGTTACGATACATTCGGGCATAGTAGTATCCCATAAATGGTACTCCCAATGTTAGACCTATAAATAGGAATAATAAGAATGGAATGGTTAGCCCTAATGGAAACAAGATAAACTTAAGCACCCAGTATGCTCCCATATAAGTGCCAAAATGCATGGCATATTTTTGCAAGTAATTTTTGTTTTCTGTCATTTTAGTAAGTTATAATGCACAAAGTTACTACTTTCTACTGAAAAGCGCTTCATTTTAGACATAAGTTTCGGCCTAAAACAATAAGCTTTAAAGCATCTTCTAAGCTCTCAAGAATTTATTTTTCTATTTTTAGCAATTTGTTTTTTGCTTTAACTACCTGAAACGTAAATGCTTATCTCTTTGTTCGCCAAAAAAGTTTTAATCACCTATTGCAGGTTTGCCAAAAATGTCTACCTTTGCGCCCGGGTAAGTCCTATACGGCCAGCTCCCTTCGAATCCTCCAGGGCTTGATCGCAGCAAAGGTAGTTGGTTGTAGCGGCGCGATATAGTAAGCTTACCCACCCGCCTCTTTAGCTCAGTTGGCCA
>DBTL01000017.1:0-8537 GCA_002307035.1 Bacteroides sp. UBA1317 | reverse complement strand
CGAATCCGACAAGAGGCTCAAAAAAGGATTATCCGTAGAGGGTAATCCTTTTTTGTATCAATATTCTTTCTCTTTTTGAAGGTAAGTTCTTGTGTTCGTAATGCCGAAAGTGATATTCATCTCTTCCTTTTTCTTCAATATTTCTCTGACTTTGTTGATATTAATAACCACCTCTACAGGCTTTCTGAGAGGGGTTTGTTGAATGTCCGAGATCAGCGTGTTGAATGTACGTTTTCAACACGCTGATCTCGGACATTCAACACGTTGAAGTTATGTCTTCTTTCCGCTGTAAATTAATCGAAAAATTGGAGCTGTCACGAAGCTTTTTAAGAGTTGTCCGCATTGTCAATGCATCAAAATAGATAGTAAGATCTTCTAATCACTCTCGATGCCTGCACTCATTTTTGTGAACCGATTATCTTCTTAACCAAGTTAAGAAAATGAGATCGAGAAACAAAATTCTGATAATTTTATGTAGATTTGTGGATACTTTGTGCCTTAAACAAGAGGAATTTATGAAAAAACAGCTTTCAATGCCCTTTCGATTGGTATTCTTTGTGATCTTCTCGAATATGACCATTCTGCATGTGTCTGCCGATTGGAATAATTTTATTATAAATTACAATAAGAGCTTATATGGTAAAGGCTCACAGACTTGGCGAATAGCTTCTTACAACAGTAGTTGGATCTATTTTGCGAATAAGAATGGAATGTTACAGTTTGATGGAAATTCCTGGAATGTATTTCCTCTGCACAATAAGTCAGATGTTCGTTCTGTTCTTCCGTCTGTGAGTCAGAAACGTGTTTATGTTGGTGGTATCAATGAATTTGGTTACTTCAGGCCCGGAATGGGAGGAGAACTTGTTTATACTTGTCTTTCTGACTCAATCTCAGGTGCTGAGCGCTTTATAGGTAATATCTGGAGAATTCATGAGAATGATAATATTCTTTATTTTCAAGGAGATGGTAAGATTCTGAAATACCTGAATGGGAAATATACTGCTATAGAGGCGCAGAGCAAGATCGAATGTTCAGATATGGTTAATGGCGTTTTATATATCGGCACGGATAAGGGAGTTTATGTCCTGGTCGGAAATACTTTCTTTCCTTTGCAGGGAGCGGAATCTCTCATCTCGAAGCGGATAAGAGGTATTATTCCGCATAAAAAAGGGGTGATTGTTGTAACAGCTTATGATGGACTATATTATTGTGACGGTAAGGTTAGCACTCCTTTTGTGACCGGTGCCGAGTCATTCTTGAGAGAAAATGAAACTTTTTGCGTTGCTACTTCGGGAGATCTGATTGCTTTGGGCACGGTACATAAGGGTGTGATATTGATAGACCGCAAAACTCTTGCTTTAAAATACTTCAATGAAAACAACGGCTTGCAAAACAATACTGTTTTATCGGTTTCATTCGATGCGCTGAATAATCTCTGGGCTGGTCTGGATAATGGCATTGACTATGTTTGCTTAAATTCATCATTGACCAACTTGTACACGTATCCGTATTCGTTTGGAACAGGTTATGCAGCACTTCTGGCAGGAAATACGTTGTATTTAGGTACAAACAGGGGGCTGTATTACACAAAATATCCTGTTGAGCAAACGGATAAATTGCCTGATATTCGTGCTGTCTCTAATTCTAGCGGGCAGGTTTGGGATCTTTGTAAGGTGGGTGATGATTTATTCTGTTTTCACGATAGGGGTCTTTTTCTTATACAGGGGACAACTATGAAGCGGATTGGTAACATCTCCGGTACGTGGTCTTGTAAACTGGTAATGGGTACGGACAATAAAATGCTCGTTGGCGTGTACGATGGGATGTATATACTTGAAAAGAAAGGGAAGGAGTGGAGAGTTGTGCGAAAAATTGATGGTCTGTTTGATTCATGCCGTTTCTTTGAACAGGAATCTTCTCGTATTCTCTGGGTGTATAACTCGGACAAAACCCTTAGGGTACAATTAAGTGCTGATTTATCTCGTGTCATCAATATTAGAATTTATGGTGTTGATAAAGGATTTCCGTCTGATAGAGATGTTTATGTAAGTAAGATAAATGGGAATATTTATTTTGCTACTCCTAAGGGAATTTATCAATACAATGGCAAGACGGATCGGATGGAACATTGTCGGGAGATGGACAATCTATTGAATGGCGTGAATCCTTATTCCCGATTGCTAGAGTACAATAATCATTTTATTAGTCTGAGTTATAAAGAGATATGCATTGCAAATCTGCGTACATATAAAAAAGGCTCAGGAACAAGTATTATACCGATTGAGCTTCCAGCTGTGGAACTGGTGCAGGGGGCAGAACGAATTATTCCGATTACAGATTCCTTGATGGTTATTCCTAACGATAATGGTTTTGCCTTGTGTAAGGTACCTTCTTCAATAACCAAAAGAGAGGTGAAACAATCAATGTATATAAGGAAGGTGTTTATCTCTTATCCGAAGGATTCATTAATCTATATGGGCAATTTTTTGGATGAAAAAGAAATTCCGGAAATACCATTCTCACATAACTCAATTCGTATAGAATATGGTATCTCTTCTTTTACTCAAATAGAAGAAGTCAGCTACCAATACAGATTGAACCAAAATGATTGGTCCGATTTCACCAACTCACACACCAAGGAATATAGTAGTTTGGCCGAAGGTGAATACACATTTGAAGTCAAGGCTATATTTCAGAACGGAAGAACGGTAACAGACACCTTTTCCTTTCAGATATTACCACCATGGTATCGCACAAACATAGCTTATGCAGCGTATTTTCTCTTTTTCTTATTAGGGTTGTGGCTTATTTATAAATGGGATACAGTGAGAATGGCTCGCAAGAAGTTCCAGGCTGTGGTGGAGAAGGAGAAAGAACTTCTGGACCTGGAAAAGGAGTATGAAGAGGAAAATGCCCGTAAAGAAAGGCAGATCATGGAATTGGAGAAGGATAAGTTGGAGCATGATCTGCAACATAAGAGTCAGGAGATGGCTAACCTGATGATTAATTTTGTTCGCAAGAATGAGATACTGACTGAGATAAAATCTGATTTGTTTAAGGTAATATCTATACTAAAAGGCGATGGTTCAAAGGAACCCAAGCAAATGTTGCTGCTAACAAATAATAAGATTGAATCGAACATCCAATCGGATGATGTTTTAAAACGTATCGAAGAACAGTTTGATTTGATTCACAATAACTTCATGAAACATCTGCAAGAGAAGCACCCTGATTTGTCTGTGAATGAACGAATGATGTGCGCTTATTTGAAAATGAATCTCTCGTCCAAGGAAATAGCACCTCTACTTAATATCTCTATTCGTGGAGTGGAAACGATCCGTTATCGTTTAAGAAAGAAATTTGATCTTGATCGGGAAGACAGTTTGATTGATTATCTGAATACGGAACTTTAACTTCCTTTAAATACTATTTGTCTGTAGGTATCCGAAAAGACTTGCTGTTCTCTTTTTTATGTTCTATAACACTTTTGACGAATAAGCTAGACGTATCTATAAATATCTTATAATCAATTAGTTATATTATTATGACGTATTTATAGCGTATTAATAATTATTGATTGACGTATTCATGAATGACTTTTAATGAGTTGCTATATTCATTAAAACGGTATGTTTGCATTGTTCAAACGAACATCTAGTTAATCTTAATTTATGAAAACTTATGAAAAAGTTATTATCCTTCTTTTTTCTATTAGGGATTGCACTTACTGTATTTTCTCAAAACATACAGATAAAGGGTGTAGTCGTGAGTGGGCAAGATAATGAACCTTTGCCTGGAGTAAATGTGGTGGTAAAGGGTACTACCAATGGTACTATTACTGATCTGGATGGTCAGTTCGTTTTAAGTGTTCCTTCAGATTGTGTTTTGCTTGTTTCTTATGTAGGTTATAAGGGTCAAGAAATAGCGGTGAAGAATTCCAGATCTTTTCGTATAGTATTACAGGAAGACACAGAAACATTAAATGAAGTGGTGGTTGTGGGTTATGGCGTTCAGAAAAAAAGCGTTGTAACAGCGGCTATTGCAAGGGTATCCTCAGATGACCTTCTTCATGTGGCTCCTATTCGCGTAGATAATGCATTGAAAGGATTGGCTGCCGGGGTAACAGTAACATCATCCTCTGGTCAGCCGGGTTCTGCTTCTCAGATTCGTATTCGTGGTATTGGTACGATTAACGATTCTGATCCTTTGTATATTGTGGATGGTATGCCTATTGATGGGGGGATAGACTATCTGAATCCGAATGATATTCAATCTATTGAAATCTTGAAAGATGCTGCTTCTGGTGCAGTGTATGGCGCCCGTGCTGCGAATGGAGTTGTGCTTGTTACCACAAAAGCCGGAAAAGAAGGCAAGGTGAAGATCATATATGATTTTTCTTATGGATTTCAGAGTGCATGGAAACACCGGGATGTCTTGAATGCCACAGAATATGCAACTTTAATGAATGAAGGAAAGATGAATGCAGGAGAAGCACCAATTTATGCCGATCCTTCCTCTTATGGTAAAGGTACTGATTGGCAAGAAGAATTGTTCTATGATAATGCACCGATTATGCAGCACCAGATTAGTGCAAGCGGTGCATCTGAAAGGATAAACTATTATCTATCGGCAGGATATTTTAAACAGGATGGTATTGTTGGCGGCAACTATGGTCGTTCTAATTATCAGCGCTTGACTCTTCGTTCCAATAGCACCTATAAGCTCTTTGATGAAACGAAGACAAGGAATTGGATTAATAAATTGTCGGTAGGAGTGAATGCGGCTTATTCACATATTCGCTCTACCGGTATTACTACAAACTCGGAGTATGGTTCTCCACTAGGGAGCGCTATCGCTTTTTGCCCTTTATTGGGCGTTTATGAGGAGGATGAGGAAGCAGTCTATGCGGAATATGCTTCTGTAGAAAATTTCGCTCCTATCTATGACAAGAAGAACGGCCGTATGTATACCATAGCGGGTTCTGATTATAATGAGATAACGAATCCTCTGGCTGCGTTATCATTACCCGGTGAGATTGGCCGTTCAGATAAATTTGTTTCCAATTTCTGGGCTGAATTGCAGATTTGGGATAATTTGAAGTTTAAGTCTTCATTCGGTACTGATCTTGCTTTCTGGGGAACAGATGGATGGAAACCGGTATATTATTTGGGACAATCAAATAAATCAGAGAAATCGCAAGTCTGGTCGAGTATGTACAAATCTTTGGTTTGGCAGCTTGAAAATACTTTGGCCTATGATAAGAAAATCGGTAAACATAGTTTCTCGATTTTGTTAGGACAGTCGGCTAAGAAAACGACCGGTCGTTATTTGAGTGGCAGTAATTATTACATGGTTGAAGAAGATGGTAGCAAAGCAAATATTGATTTTACGACCGGAACATCTGCTAATGGCGATCAGTCTGTTTCGGGGAGTGCTTATAGTCCATCTACGCTAGCTTCTTACTTTGGACGTTTGAGTTATAATTATGCTGAACGTTATATGTTACAAGCGACTGTTCGTCGTGATGGTTCTTCAAACTTCGGCTCGAACAATCATTGGGCTACCTTCCCTTCGTTTTCTCTAGGATGGAACATTACCAATGAAAAATTTGCAGAGAATCGTCCCGGATGGCTGACTTCAACAAAGCTCCGCTTTTCATGGGGTAAGAATGGGAATGAAAGCATTGGGGCTTTTGGATATGTGGCTTTGACATCCACCGGCAACAATTACTATTTTGGTTCAGGCGATGGTACATTATATAACGGAACGAAACCTAGTGGCCTGGCCAACGAGAATCTGCGCTGGGAAGAGTCCAAGCAGACAGATTTGGGCCTTGATTTCGGCTTCTTTGATAATTCTTTGAGTTTTAGTGTTGACTATTATAAGAAAATAACAGATGGGATGTTGATGACAGTGTCTATCCCATCTTATGTGGGCGAATCTAAGCCGACAGGTAATGTTGGCAAAATGGAGAATCAAGGTGTAGAACTGGAAACCAGCTATCGTTTTAAAGTAGGTGCCTGGGAATTTAAAATAGGTGGTAATGCCACTTACTTAAAGAATAAACTGATTAATTTAGGTAATGATACTGGTTATAATAATTATGATAGTTATCAGAATGTAGGAACCATTTCTCGCGCTGAGAATGGTCAAGCTTTCCCTTTCTTCTATGGACGTAAAACAGATGGTATTTTCCAAAACATGGAAGAGGTAAATTCTTACACTTACACAGATGCTGATGGAGAAGTTTCTATCATTCAGCCAAAAGCGCTTCCAGGCGATGTGCGTTTTGTCGATGTAAACAATGATGGTGTAATAGATGATAATGACAGAACAAAAATAGGTAAAGGTATGCCTGATTGGACTTATGGTCTGAATCTATCAGTGGGCTGGAAGAACTTCGATTTTAATGTAATGCTGCAAGGCGTTGAAGGAAATGAGATATTTGACGCCACACGCCGTACAGACATCTCTTATATTAATCTTCCTTCTTACATGCTTAACCGTTGGACAGGTGAAGGAACATCTAACAAGATTCCACGTTTCACTTTTACTGACGACAATAACAATTGGACTTCTTCTGATCTCTTTGTTAAAGATGGTTCTTATATGCGCGTGAAGAACGTAACATTAGGATATACTTTGCCTTCTAAATGGGCCAGAAAAGCTCTTATTTCTTCATTGCGCTTATATGTAGCAGCAGAGAACTTATTTACATTTACTAAGTACGAAGGTTTTGATCCTGAAATATCTTCAGGAGGCACATCATTAGGTATCGACCGTGGAGTATATCCGCAGGCAAGAACTTATACTTTTGGCGTCAATCTTAATTTTTAATTTTAATCTTTGAATAAAATGAAAAAAATAATTATATCGTGCTGTGCACTTCTTAGTTTCGGCCTGAATTCTTGCTCAGATAGTTTCCTGACGGTGGAATCAGCCAATCAGTTATATGTAGATGAATATTATACTACGGATGCCCGTATTTTTGAGGCTTTGGTTGCTTCTTATGATCCATTGAAATGGTTTGACTACGCCTGGGGACAGTATACTCATCTTGGTCTTGTATCAGATGTGATGTCTGATGATGTTTATCCCGGTGGCAGTGATGAAAATGATTGTGCTTATCTGCATCGTATGTTTAACTATAAAGCGCTATCTACATCTGTTGTCAGCGATTTATGGACTACTTTTTATTCGGGAGTTAACCGTTGTAATGTGGTTCTCGAGAATATGGATAATGTTACTGGTATTTCAGATACGAATAAGGCATTATATTTAGCTGAGGCTAAAGTTTTACGATCATTCTATTATACATGGCTTTGGAAGCTATGGGGTAATGTACCTTATTATGATGTGAATTTGGAATATCCGTATTTACATGATCAGAATACTGCTGATGAGGTTTACGAAGGAATTGTTACAACTCTGGAAGATGCTATTGACAATGGAGGACTTCCTATGAGAACATCATCTGCATGGTATGGAAGAGTGTCAAAAGCCATGGCTTACATGCTTTATACTGAAGCCGTAATGTATCAAAAGGATGAAACGCGTTACGATAAAGCACTCCAGTATATGGAAGAGATCATCGATTCAAAAGAATATGGTTTAGTTGCTGATTTTGCCTCTATATGGGAGAATGATGGAGAATGGAGTACGGAATCCATCTTTGAAATAAACTATGTGTCAACCAATGGTGCTCGCAGTTGGGGATCTCCCATTACTGCCGGAGGCTCTATTTATCCCAAATTGATTGGTATCAATAGCTTGTCTGGTAGTGCTGATTACGAAAGCGGTTGGGGCTTTGAGCCTGTTCGTACGGAGGCTTACGAAATGTATGACGGAAGCGACACGCGTCGTGACGGCGGAATTCTGAACTTTTCAACTTATGCAGCATCAACGGGTGCTACCTATTCCGGACGTTATGAAGATACAGGATATTTTTTGAAGAAATATTTGCCTCGCAATGGTGGAAATGCGGGTTCTTCTGGAGATGCTGATATGAATTACGGGAATAATTTCCGTGTTTATCGTTATGCTGAAACACTTCTTTATGCAGCGGAACTGTTAGTAAGAGGAGCATCTGGGGAAGGTAGTGCACAGGATTATCTGGATGAAGTTCGCACTCGTGCCGGAGTAGAAAGTGTAACTGCAAGTCTAGATAATATATTGAATGAGCGCCGCTTAGAGTTTGTGGGTGAAGGTAAACGTTATTGGGATTTAATTCGTTTTGACAAAGCAGCTTCTGTCTTGATTCCTGATGGAGGCTATCGCACAGGTACTTGGACAGAATCAAAGAAATATCTGCCTATTCCGCAGTCTGAAATTGATGCGGCACAGGGTACGCTGACGCAGAATAACTATTAATGTTTTAATTTAAGAATAGAATATGAAAAAGATATATCATACTATATTATGGCTAGCATTTCCCTTCTTGGGCATAGCTTGTTCTTCTCAAGAATATGCTGAGATTGAGTCTTCTGCGTTTGCTTCTCTGTCTGATGTTGAGGGTGGTAGTTCTGTTACTTCTGTTT
>DBTL01000048.1 GCA_002307035.1 Bacteroides sp. UBA1317 | reverse complement strand
ATTAGACTGTAGTGTCAGAGCGGTGTGTTATTAAAAACAGAAACAGGTGCTTCGTGTTCCAGATTTATATGTCCGTTTACGATCACCGTAGCTCCCTCCTTCAATCCGTCTGCAATGCTATAACTGTCAGCGTTCTCCAGAGCTGTATGCACATAGTTCCACATAGCCTTGCCTTCTTTTAGCGTAAATACGACCTGTTTGCCCGAACGAAGCACAACAGCGCTCTTCGGAATGACCAGTTGTTCACCAAGTGAGCGGTGTACACTCACCCTCACATTCATTCCGTTGAAAAGTTTGGCATTTCCATCTACTCTTGCCCTAACCTTTACCATTCCTTTGTCATCCACCAATGGATTAATCTCCGCAATACTTCCTTCATGCACGGCAGATACATCTGCAAAAGGAGTTATTAGCACTTTATCCCCTTTCTTCAGCAACGGCAGCTCACTTTCCAGTACGGAGAAGTCCACCTCCATACTCCGGGTATCCATCAGTGTACAAAACACATTAACAGTACTTGCTGCATTCATTGGTTTAGAAAAAAGATTAGCCACTGTTCCATCAAAAGGAGCAGTTAACGTAGCATGTTGTTCTTCGTACAATGCCAAATCATAATCAGCCTTGCTCTGATCATATCCACTCTTTACCTTTGCCAACTTCATGGTTGCGTCAGGTACCTTCTCAAAATCCTTCGCTGCATAGCCCTGTCCAATGAGTACATCTTGCAATTCCAAGCGTGCTTTTTCGAGTGCATTCTTTGCCTGTAACAGTTTATTGCCCAATCTAAATTTATCCAGTTCCGCCAGCTTCTGTCCTTTGCGCACTTTATCGCCATTCTTCACCCAGATATGTACAATCACTTCAGCCGTCTGGAAGCGAAGATCGGCAAACCCCAGAGCAGCCACCTTCCCATTACTTACTAACTCGTGATTAAAAGCCTGCTTGCGCAATGGGATTACGGTAACTTCGTTTTTTATATCAGGCAACACTGTTTCCACTCCTTTTTCAGAATCTTCTTTTTTCTTTTCACCGGAGCAAGCAATGAATAAAATCATTAGTAAACAAAAACACAAACAAGTATCTTTCCGTCTCATATCAGTAGTTTTTCGTTTCCGTATTTTTCATTAAAAAAGATATCAAAACATTTTAATCATTCAAACATAGTAATTTAGCCTAAAAAGAGCAAAAAATCATCGTCACATTTGCGTCACATTTGAGATTACTTCAATTGATACATAACTAAAACAGGATTAGAGTCCTCATCACTCTTTTCTATTATAGAATACAGTAGATTATTTTTTATTACATAACCATTATTATCCTTAGCTAATAATTCCTTTAGACGAAAGGCATCAAAAGAAGCAACAAAAGTCTCTTTATCTAAAGTAATCAAATTCGGTGGTACTATTTCCTTGAATATTTTCATATTCGTTTCTTCCAATTCATATACTTGCAGTTTTTTCTTATCAAATAAGAAATAACTATCACTTACAAAATTGTGCAATCCTCGCTTTATGGAAAAATAGATATATCTTTGAGTTTCATAAAACATACCAAGAGCTGTATAACCATTGTTTTTAATTAAATCACCAACTTCCTTATAAGAAAATTCTTCTTCATGTTTATCCCAGACACTATGTCTATGCTTTACCACATACCGAACACTATATTTTTCAAATGATTCTATCTGATACACCGTATCTGATAAAACCGGAATAAATAAAAGATCACCCATAGAATTAAATGTGGCATCACTAGATACTATATAATTTTTTTGTATCGGTACATAAGGAAAGCCCTTGCTATAAATAGAATCTTTTATTGTACAAACAAGGTGATAATTTATCTCTTTACTAAAACTTTGATTTACTGCGAGCTGATTAATGACATAATGATTAAACACATTTATATAAAAGGAAGAGATACTCTTCTCTTTTCGAAGGAAGTTCCCATCTAGATTATAATAAAGTTTACTTATTGACATTCGATCATTTATGCAAATTTCTTTTCTATCCGGGTCAATGCACATTCCGGATAAACCAGCATATTCATTTGGTCCCTCCCCTTTGTTGTCAATCATTTTCAACAGATTACCTCGTTTGTCAAATATAAATAATCGTTCAGTAATATAAGCATCCAAGATATATATTTTTTCATCATATATAATTGCTTTGTTTATTGCCCCAATCAATTCAGTTGATTTTAAAGGTACATACAAAATAGAAGTGAGTTTTGATATGAGAAAATTCATATCTACTTTTATAGCACAATCCACATCAATAACCTGAAAATCAGAATCTACCTTAGTCATCAAAGGAGAATCTTTTATTTGCTTAGTTAAATGTGAAGTACTATTGTTTTTAGTACAAGAAAAAAGAACTAAACAAAACACAATTGATATTATTTTCATATTTAAGACCCCTCAATGACTACCTAACAACTTCCGTGCTTCCTCTCTCATCTGCTTCACCGCAGTAGATTGTACTTTAGGCTCCTTCATAAGTACTATCTCAACCGATTGTCGTAACTTATCCAAATGATAGAATCTTGGTTCAGCATATAGTTTGGCTAACAGATAATAAGGATAAATTCTTCCTGGTAATAAATGAGTAGAACGAATCAGGAATTTCTCAGCCTCAACATACCCTCCCATTTGCTGGTAGTTTTTCCCGATAATATTCAATATCATTGGATCACAACTGCGGGTAGCAGCTTCCTTTAGTAGTACATTCGAAGTTTCATATTTTTTTTGCTTATGCAAACAATGCCCATATTCAAATAAGAAGGTAGCTCTATTTCGTAGCAGAGGATATAATCTTTCGTAATCCTTTTCCGCTTCTTTTTGATTTCCGGATAAATAGAACATCCGAGCATTTGTCCATTCCCTGCATGCTTCTGATTTATCATTGCACCACAAACTCAAGCCTATACCTCCCATAACAATAGCAAATACAAACAAAAGCCATTTCCTTTTATCAGCAATTAGGCAAGCCATAAGCAGAAAAAGCAAAGAG
>DBTL01000042.1 GCA_002307035.1 Bacteroides sp. UBA1317 | reverse complement strand
TCGGTAGGCGAAGAAATAAAACGTACAATCTTCGGCTTACGCAAGGCATCAAACAATCCTTCAGGGAGTTCTGATGGGAAACGTTTCAGGTTGCGGTTGATAAACTCTCCGGCTTCGTGTTTATGCTCGGGCATACGAGTGTAGAACACATCATAATCCCAGTAGAACATAGCCTTTCCTGCCTCCTGCAACAGATCAAAAAACTTCGTCTCTACTTTATTGAGTACATTGAAGCCAACGAATACATATTTGTCATATTTCAAAGCATCCACGTCCAGTTGCTCGATGACTTTCCGATAGAGCATACCTTCGTAGGCTATGCCCTGCGTTTCGAGGTTTTTCCGATAACGAGAATAGATATCATCGAGCTTGTCCCAGAGAGAAATAAACTTCTCTTTCAGTTGCGTGCGGCGTTCGATGGAAAAGTTGAGGAAGAACTGTTGGATGGCTTCTTCCTGTTCTTCGTCGAGGAAGTCGTATCCGGACATAATGTTCTTCAAATCCTGCAAATTGCTGAAGAGTTTGTGGGCATCTACCATATTTTTATCCACATCGTCGAAATCGCCTATAAGGAGTTCGCCCCAGAAATAAAATTCATCCAGAGACTCTTCGCTCTTTGTCTCTTCACGAAACACTTTGTAGAGTTCGCACACCAAACGGATAGGATCACCCGATTTTAGCGTAGAGAGCTGTTGAAAGAGCTCACTGATGCTGACGTAGGCCGGAGACCAGATTGGATCGGTGGATTCATCGGCCAGGTAGTCGCTGAAGAACAGACCGGCACGCTTATTTGGGAATACGATGGCTACACGAGATAAATCGTTTCCTATTTTGGTATATATATCTTTGGCTACTAATTGCAGAAATGTTTCCATGATTATATTGGGGCTGAATAGATTAATTATTGGCAGGTTGAATGCGTTCTATCACATCTTCTTCTACATACCATAGGTATCCCGAAATGTGAGTGTATTTCATTTTTGCGAGCAATGACATGTATCCTTGCACCTGCTCGTTATATTTCTTATTTTGTTTACCGAATTTGAAGTCAACTACAACGACTTCTTCGTTCTTCATCATCACACGGTCCGGACGACGGGTTTGCAATATTCCTTTCTCCTTATATATAATGGCACATTCGTTGAATAGCCTCCAGTCACCGGAATACCAGTTGCGTATTTGCGGTTGCGTAAAAGCTTTCAGGGTAAGGCGACGTATTTCTTCTTCCGTTTCATGACTCCCGATGATGCCTTCAAATACCAGCCGTTCTATGGCTACTTCGATATCCGCCTCGGTTTCGATGGCAGAGAACAATGTATGCAATAGCTTTCCGTGATCAATAAATCGACTTTCAGATTCCTCTTCATCAATACCTTTTATAAAGTCTGCCGAACGGTTAGACTGTCTGAACTCAATATCGTGTCGCATTGACTCCATCATCACAGGGCGTTTCTCCGGTCTTTGAAGTAATTTATTGGTTTCCTTATTCGCTTTTTCTTCTTCAGAGGGGCAGAGTTTTCCATATTCGTACGGTATTTCCTCATCCCATTCGGTGTCACTTTGAGCGGCAACTTGCGGAAGGGTATTTAGCAGGAGGTCGGATATGGTTCCTCGTTGTCCCTTTTTAGACCATACAATCAGATTCTTTCCGGCACGTGTAAAGGCAACATAGAGCAGATTTAAGTTATCTACCCACAGTTGCAATCTTTCCTGCAAGTAATCATCTTTATACACTGACTCTGCCATTTGAGAGGAATAATTTATCGGCACAATATCAAGTCCATCGAAAGGAGCGGCGGTAGGAACGCACCACACCAACTGATTGTTTGTTTCGTTCTCCAACTTCCAATCACAAAAAGGCAGTAGCACCGTATGAAACTCTAATCCTTTAGATTTGTGGATGGAGAAAATACGGATACCGTCAATCTCACCGCTGGGAATGGTTTTGCTGCACAACGTCTCTTCCCAGAAACGAATAAATGCATCCGTGTCGGAAGAGTTGCTTTGCACATAATCCGTCACGGCATCAAAGAAGGCAAATAGATAAGCGTCTTGCTGCGTGACCCGGTTCATCTCGAAGATGCTGAATAGCTCTTCCAATACTTCGTATAAAGGCATAAGGTGTAAGACATCCTTCATCTCAATAAACGTTTTCGGTAGAAATTCTTCCGCAGTGTGAAGCAATATTGTATTGATGTCAGTCTCTTTTTTAACTATTTCCCTTTGATAGCTCACGGCCAATTGTGCAGCAGCTATCTTATTTTCAGGATTCGAAAGATAGCGCAGGGCATCTATCATCATGCAGATGGAGAGCGATGCATCGAGACGGAATGCTTCGTCGGAGACCACCTTGCAATGAAGCTCTTTATCGAAATAGTCGGCTATTTGAGGGATGTTTTTATTCTTACGTATCAAGATGGCAATATTGTTCATACGGATACCGCTGCTCAACAATCGTTTCACCTCTTCGCCCAAGCTGATGAGCGTTTGCTCTGTGTAGTTATGTTCTTCGTCTGGTTCAAGGAAAGATACTTTGATGTAGCCTTTATCCTCTTTGCGAGGCGATTCTTGTTCCACGTCAGCGTATGCTCGTTGAAGAGCTTCACAGTCGGTGTTCAATTGTGACTTATAGATTTCATTCAGATAGTCTACTGCGGCCTTGAAGATACGGTTGTTAAAGCGTATGATGTTCGTCTCGCTTCGTCGATTAGTCTTTAAGGTTTCCTCACGGATAGGGAAAGGTCCGATATGCTCGTTTAATCCGTTCAGTATGCCCCAATCACCATTTCGCCAACGATAGATAGACTGCTTCACATCGCCTACAATGAGGCTATCCGCTCCTTGCGATAAACCTTCTAGCAGTAATAGTTTAAAGTTGTTCCACTGCATGCGACTGGTATCCTGAAACTCATCTATCATCACATTGCGGATGTTGGTTCCTATCTTTTCGAATACGAAAGAGGAATCACCATCTTTCACCAATCGATGAAGTAAAGCATTGGTATCCGACAAGAGAAAACGATTGTTCTCTCTGTTCAGTTCGCGAACTTCCTCGTCGATGCCGGCTAGTAGCTGCACTTTGTTGAGGTGCTGCATAGATAAGCGGCAACTGTTCACTATCCCATTATTACGAGTGCGGAACTCTTCGGCATCTTTTAGTAAAGGTATTAGGCTTGATGAAGCCAACGAAAGAATGTCGCCATAGCGAGGCGAAGTCTTTGCTGCCCAATTTTTCTCATCTTCAAGACACTTCTCTACAGTGGCGTTACGGATGTCGTCGCCCAAGATACCATTGTTCAGTTTGCGAAAGTAGCTGCCTATTCCTCTTGAACCACCTTTCAGGTCATCAGCATTGAGGGCGTGTCCATCCAATTCCCCTTCAAACTGATCGTAGAAACTTTTCATCTGTTCCAAAGCCTCTTTCAACATTTCATCCAATTGGCGGCGATAATCCTTAATGGTATTTGAGTTCTTAAGTCGTTGCCGAAGTCCTTCTCCTTTTTCAATATACCCCTCATCGAAGATATTTCTTCCAAAGCTTTTCACTTCGTCGGCAACGTTCCATCGCTTGTCGTCTGCTATTCGCTCATTGATATAATCGAGTAACCAAGCAAGCATAGGAGAGGTGGGGCCAAGCTTTTCTATCATCGAATCGACGGCATTGCTCAGCACTTCAGCATTGTTTAACTCTATGTTCAGGTTGGGGCTTAGTTCCAGTTCGCGAGCCAGGTTGCGCATTACCGACTGAAAGAAAGAGTCGATTGTCTCTACGCGAAAGCGGCTGTAATCGTGCAACATGTAGTTGAGTGCTTTTCCGGCAGCTTCGCTTACTTCCTCTTCCGTTTTATTCGTTTCGCTGCATATTCTTAACAAATAAGCGTTAGATCCTCCGTCTTTCGTCCATATTCCATATAGTTGGCTGAGGATACGTTCTTTCATTTCCGCTGTGGCCTTATTGGTAAATGTCACAGCTAGTATTTGGCGGTAAGCCATAGGATTGAGAATGAGTAACTTGATATATTCCACGGCCAAGGTAAATGTTTTACCCGAGCCGGCAGATGCTTTGTAGACAAGGAGTTCCATGTGTTATTCGAATCAGTCGTGAGCGTTATTAAAAACTTATTATTGCAAATGTACAAGATTATATCAAATGATTGGTATGCTTTGGGATATTTGATATTCATTTTTGAATGATAAGATGAATGAGAAGAGTTATTTGTGAAGGTTAAAGGCTGTTAATGCTTGTTTCGTTTATAGGCATTTTTTCCTTTATGTTTGTATTAGTTACATTATATAACTCAATAGAATAGAATGGAAGAAAGTCTTATTTACAAACACCTAACTTCTCAAACGACTTCTGAAGAAGAATCCGAGCTGTTAAGTTGGCTCGAAGCTTCATCAAAAAACAAACAGTTGTTTTTTGAGATACAAGCTATATGGGATGCAAGATATGCATTCTCTGATAAAAGTTCCTCTGTAGATTTATACAATTCTTTAATTGGAATGAATAAGCGCTTGGATCAACTAGAAGCAGAAAAACGTAAATCGAAAAATTTGAAACGGAAGAGTCTAATCTATCTATGGGGAAATATTGCTGCAGTTATTTTAGTTGCAGTGTTTTTTCTGGCCAAATATGCTGTCTCTTCTAATTCAGAGATGATGTATACTTATACAAACTTATTGCCTGATTCAGTAAAACAGATAATATTAAAAGATGGTACATGTGTATGGCTGGCCACCAATGCAACTATAACCTACTCAGGAGAATATCTGGATAAAGAAAGAGTTGTTAAGTTAGATGGCCTTGCTTTTTTTGAAGTAACGAAAGATGCTTCACACCCATTTATAGTTAAAACAAAAACATTTAAAGTTAAGGTTCTTGGAACATCCTTCGCTGTTAATTCAGATAATGCAAATCATAAGGGTGAAGCTGTTTTGTTAAAAGGATCTGTCCAGTTTGAAAATAAAGAAGGTGAGGGTTTGATTAAAATGCATCCCGGTCAGCAAGTTCTATATTCGGAGAAATCAAAATCATTAGAAGTAAATGAGATTGATGCGAAGACATATACCCTATGGCGTTTTCATTTGGTCTCTTTACTTAATGTTTCAATAGAAGAAATAGTGAGTAGTATAGAACAGACTTATAAAGTTCAAATATCTATAGATTCTACTGATTTGAAGCATCATAAGTATAATTTTTATTATAAAGATTGTAATAGCCTGGATGATGCTCTTGAAAAACTTTTTTATCTAACGGGAGAAAAAGCGACAATTATCCAGTAGTTTTTTAGGTAATGGCTCTACTTGAGTTGTACTATACTGGAATCGCAATATATAATTGCGTATATATTACTTTGATTATAAAACACTAAATGTTAGCCTATGTAGAATGGTTTTTTTTAAGAGAGAACGGTATGTCCGAAATTTGTTAATTGAGAAATACAACCTAATTTATTTTTAATAAAATGGATTTATGAAAAAGAAATCTAATAGCTATGTGAAATATTTATATGTGGGGCTTCTTGTTGGATGCTGCAGTTTAAATGCACAAGCAACACCGATGAATGAGATACTCGACGGAAAATTTAATGTACACATTTCCTTAAATAGAGCTACATTAAAAGAGGTAATTGACTTATTGTCAAAACAAACAGACATAGTACTTTCATACGATAAATCTTTGGAAACAAAAGTCGTAAATAATGTGTCTGTAGATGTTAAAAATGAAAATATCACGACAATTTTGAATCAGGTATTGAAAGATACTGGAATAAAATATGAAATAAAAGATCATGTTGTTATTCTATATACTCCCAATGTATCTAAGAATACTACTGCTAAGTCAAGTGTTGCTCAGCAGAAAGCAAAAATGGTTTCAGGTACTGTAAAAGATAAGAATGGAGAAGTTATTATTGGTGCCACCGTTAAGGTTAAAGGAGAAACAACAGGAACTATAACTGGAATAGATGGAGAATTTTCATTACAAATATCAGGGAATGGAACTTTGGTTATTAGTTACGTCGGTTGTTTGACTCAAGAGATTTCTGTTGCCGGGAAAAACAATTTTACTGTAATTTTAGATGAAGATGTACATTCTTTGAATGAAGTTGTTGTTACTGCTATGGGCATAAAAAGGCAAAAACGCTCTATCGGTTATTCCACAACAGAGGTAGGTGGTGACCAATTGACGGCATCTCGAGATCTAAATTTAGGTAATGCATTAAGTGGAAAAATTTCAGGCGTGAGCGTTGCAGGTAATGCTACTGGCTTAGGTGGTTCAAGCCGTGTTATCATTCGTGGTAATGCATCTTTAACAGGAAATAACCAACCTTTGTATGTTATTGATGGTGTACCTTTTGATAATACTAACCAAGGAAATGCCGGTACATGGGGAGGTCTGGATATGGGGGATGGTTTGTCGAATATCAATCCGGATGACATTGCAAATGTCCAGGTATTGAAAGGTGCTGCTGCATCTGCTCTTTACGGTTATCGTGGTGGTAATGGTGCTATCTTGATTACCACAAAATCAGGAAAGAAAGATCAGGAAGGTGTTGGTATTGAATTTAATAATAACCTAACTTTTAATTCAATCTATGATTATCGCGATTTTCAAAAAGTATATGGACAAGGTACTCAGGGAATCAGGCCTACTGATCAAACTTCTGCTTATCAAACTTATAACTCAAGTTGGGGTGACAAATTAGATAATGGTACTTTCGTAAATCGCAATGGTGAATCGGCTACTTACAATTATATTGATAACTGGAAGAATTTCTATAATACAGGTGTTGATGAAAGTGCTTCTGTTGCAGTTAGTGGGAAAAATGATAAAACTACTTATCGTTTTGGTGTATCAAATACTGTCTCCAAAGCCAATTTACCTAATGCTGGTTTGAACCAACAAGGTATTAATATGAATACTATCTATGATATCACAAAAAGATTACATTTGACCGTAAATGCAAATTATGTTTTCGAACATGTAAAAGGAAGAGCTAATTTGTCAGATGGCAATGGCAACACCAATGCTACCTTGTTATATTTAGCAAATGGCTATGATGTGAGATGGTTGAAAGGTAATCATGGTGCTTCCGATGATGGAACTGAGTTGCAACCTGGTAATAATGTTTATTTCAATAATCCTTATTGGTTACAATATAAAAAAATAAATACATCTGATAAAAATCGTTTAACTGGAAATGCTACTCTTCGCTATGATATTACTGACTGGTTATATCTGCAGGGACAAATTACTCGCGATGGCTATATTTTGAATTTTAAACAGATTCAACCTGATGGTGCAGCAGCAGATCCAGGTGGTTATATTCAAGAATATGAGAAAAACTTTTCTGAGATTAACTTGAACTATTTGATTGGTTTTAATAAAAAAATTAAAGATTTCTCTATTGGTGCAACTCTAGGAGGTAACAGACAGAGAAATATCACTAAACAGTATGGTACAAATGGTAATATTAGCTCATTTGTTGTTAGTGGTGTGTATTCTTCCTCTAATGTTGAAGCAGATACGCGAACATTTGCTAAAGACTATTCAGAATATCAGGTTAATTCAATATATGGTACTGCTGATTTTGGTTACAAGGATTGGTTGTTCCTTAATTTTACAGGTCGTAACGATTGGTTCTCTACTTTAAATCCTAATAATAACAGTTACTTTTATCCTTCTGTAAGTTTAAGTTGGATGTTAAGCGATTGTTTCAAATTGCCTGAGTGGATTACTACTGCTAAAGTGAGAGCTTCTCTGGCTTCAGCATCTAATGGTACTACTCCTTATCAGACTCAATTATCTTACACTTTAAATGATTTCACTGTTCTAGGTGAATCAATGGGATACATAAGCAATTCTTCAGTTCCTAATGCATACTTAAAACCAGTAAAAATTAGCGAAAAAGAAATTGGTGCAAATGCTTCTTTCTTAAATAACCGCTTAGGTTTTGATTTTGCAGTCTACGAGAAGAAAACGACGGACGATATTGTTCAGGTCTCAACCAGTGCTACTTCAGGTTTTAGCTCAGCATATCGTAATATTGGGAAAATTCGTAACAGAGGTCTTGAATTAATGATTTTTGGAGTTCCGGTTGCTACAAATTTTTTTACTTGGAATTCGTCGTTTAATTTTTCATACAATATTAGTAAAGTACTTTATTTAGGTGAAGGAGTTGAATCCTTGACTATTGATGGTGCATCGTCGCGTAGCGGTAGTGCAACTATCCGTAATATTGTGGGTGATTCTTATGGTCAGATTGTTGGTTATAAATACAAGACTGATGATAGCGGTAACAGAGTTTATACTTCAGACGGTCTTCCTGTAAAATCTGATGATGTTGAAGTTCTAGGTGACGGCGTTTTCAAATGGACAGGTGGTTTCCATAATGATTTTTCTTATAAGAATTTCACGTTGTCATTTTTGCTTGATTTTAAATTAGGTGCTAAATTATTTTCAGGCACAAACTATAATTTATATAGTACTGGTTTGCAAAAGAGAACACTGGAAGGACGTGAAAATGGTATATCTGTAACAGGTGTTGATGAAAGCGGAAATAGCTTCACTAAATCAGGTATTGATGCTCAGACTTACTGGCAATGGGTTGCTTCTAACAACATTACAGAAGAATTTGTATATGATGCAAGTTTCTTGAAATTGAGAGAACTTACTTTAGGGTATAGCTTTTCTAAGTCATTCTTGGCAAGTAAAATCCCTTTTGTTAAAGGTTTGAATATTTCTTTAGTAGGTCGTAACCTATGGACTATTGTTAAGCATACCCCAAATATTGACCCGGAATCGGCTTATAATAACTCCAATGGACAGGGCTTAGAATTGAATGGATATCCTGCAACAAGAAATCTTGGTTTTAATTTAAATGTTAAATTCTAATCTTAGAGACAAATAGTATGAAGAATAATATTAAATATATAGTTGTGCTAGGCCTAATAACAACGTTTGCTGGTTGTAGCAGTTTTGGTGACGTCAATGAAGATCCAGAAGCGATAACTGCATCGGTGATGGATTATACTTTAGTATTTACGAATGTCCAGCAGTATTGCTATGGTACAGAATATGAAGCTTGGCGTAATGGCTTGATTTATTGTAGTACCATGTTACAGCATACAGCTTCTACAGAAAGCTATTGGTGCGGTGACAAATACACTTATTCTGATAGCTATAATTCAGCATTTTGGGATAGAATGTATCCTAATGGAATTCGTAACGTTATTGATTTGATGGAGAATTGGAAAGATAGTGAGGTGTATTATCCGGAATATCAGATGGCAAGAATAATGAAAGTGCTTTTGTTTCATAGAATGACTGATATGTATGGTGATTGTCCGTATTCTGAGGCTGGCCAAGGTTATTATGAAGCTAATGGATATCCTGCCTACGATACACAGGAGGATATTTATACTGACATGTTGAACGAATTGAAAGAAGCAGCTGTAAATTTAGAAGGAAAAACTGCTACTATTGGGAGTGCTGATATAATATATGGAGGTGATTGTACACTATGGCAGAAATTCTCTTATTCGTTAATGCTTCGTTTGGCTATGCGTCTATCTAAAATAGATGAAACCTTAGCGAAAACCTGGGTTGCTACTGCTGTTAGTGGGGTACTATTTGAAAGTAATGATGATAATGCTAAAATTGAACATACTTCGGCTTCTACATCAAACAATACTTGTGAACCATTTGGTAAGATTTATTGCCATGAAGATCCGGAT
>DBTL01000073.1 GCA_002307035.1 Bacteroides sp. UBA1317 | reverse complement strand
TCTTTCACTTGACCCGTACCTTTGAGATAGGTTCCTGCAGTAAAGCTCTTCAGTTGATTTCTATAATAAGGAGCGCGAGCGATTGCATGCCGAATGACAGTGTATGCCGGATCTTCTGCATTGCGATGTATGCTTACCTCATTCAACTGATAAATTCGTTCCGAGAGAACTATACTTTGTTCCAAACCCTCTGTCGGCACTTGTATCGTCAATACTTTCTGAGTAAACCCGATGGACGAAATCTCACATGTATAACGCCCCGATTTCAAAGCCATCTGAAAAAAGCCATTATCATCTGTAGTAGATCCGGAATGCAGTTCACGCAAATAGAGAGATGCATAAGGAATAGGATTTCCTCTTTCATCCGTCACTCTTCCCTTAAACGTTTGACACAATACTGGTAGAGAAAGAATACAAATAACAATAAAAGCAAGTCGTCGTTTCATCTATCTGTCAGTTATTAATTCCTAATACTAAAAGTATCCATACGAATGGATCACAATCATTAGACGATAAATCATTGAAAAAATTGCAAAGCACAGAACTAAATATTATTTTTGAGGAATAATTATAGAATGATGGTTATGAAAAATAATGATTGGAAAGAACGATTGAATGTAGTTTACTCTACCAATCCGAATTACAACTACGAGAGTGAGAATGATGAAGAACAGGCAACAGTGGAGCCTAATAAGCAAAACCTGCGTGTGCAGCTTGATAAGAAAAATAGAGGAGGAAAAGTTGTTACGCTCATTACCGGATTTGTTGGTACGGAAAATGAACTTAAGGAATTAGGTAAATTGCTTAAAAGTAAATGTGGCGTGGGCGGTTCCGCTAAAGACCATGAAATCATTATACAAGGCGACTTCAAGCTAAAAATAATAGATTTGTTAAAGAAAGAAGGATATGTAAAGACAAAACCTGTAGGATAATAACGTATTTACTTTTTTCTCCTAGAAATAAAAATGGCCATGCCGAATATCTCCGGATGGCCATTTTTATATAAACTATAATTTAGATTCTATTAATCTACGTTAAGCGTAAAGCGCTTGAAAGCAGTAACAGTAAGACCTTTACTTGAGTTATCTAAGAATTGAGCAACAGTTAATTTACCGTCCTTCACATATTCTTGTTGAAGCAAACAAACTTCTTTATAGAATTTATTGATGCGGCCCATAGCTATTTTCTCAATCATGTTTTCAGGTTTGCCTTCTTGACGTGCCTTGTCAGCCGCAATTTCTTTCTCACTGGCAAGTACTTCAGCAGGAACACTTTCAGGATCTAGTGAAATAGGGTTCATTGCAGCAATTTGCATTGCAATTTCATGAGCGACCTGTGCCTCAACGTTAGGTTGATTGAAAGATGCAATCGTAGCAAGTTTATTTCCCGGGTGAATATAGATAGAAGTTGTAGGACCTTCAACAAAGCCATATCCATCTAGTTCCATTTTTTCACCGGTAATACCAATACGGTCAATGATAGCTTCACCTACAGTGCTTTTTCCCATTGGAAGAGCCTTTACAGCCTCAACGTCTGCGCACTTATTAGCAATAGCCAAATCAAGAATTTCGTTAGTAAGAGCAACGAAATCAGCATTCTTTGCAACGAAATCAGTTTCGCATTTCAGCGCAATCATCGCTGCGTAATCGCCAGTTGTCTTGGCTAATACACATCCCTCAGACGCATCACGATCAGAACGCTTTGCAGCGACAGCCTGACCTTTTTTACGAATAATTTCCATTGCTTTTTCAAAATCGTTGTCAGCTTCTGTCAAAGCATTCTTGCAATCCATCATACCGGCACCTGTCATTTTGCGCAGGTGGGTTATATCTGCCATTGTTACAGCCATATTATTTAAATTTGGTAGTTAGTTGTTTGATTTTAAGCTTCTTCGTCTTCCTTCAAGAAAGCAGCGGCCTTAGCAGCATTGATTGCTTCCTCATCAGATTTATCAAGTCTTGCTTTTGCGGGTCTCTTCTTACCTTTTGAGGCAGAAGCTTCACCTGCAACTTCCAGGTCAACTTTTTCAGCTTTTCTTTCTTCAAGCCCTTCTTGCATAGCCATGCAGCAAGCCTCAAGAATAACCTCTATCGATTTTGTAGCATCATCATTTGCAGGGATTACAAAATCAATATTTGAAGGATCTGAATTAGTATCAACGATTGCAAATACTGGTATTCCTAAACGATTAGCTTCACGAACAGCTATATTTTCTTTCATAACATCTACAATGAAAAGAGCAGAAGGAAGACGAGTAAGATCTGCAATAGAACCTAAAGTCTTATCTAGCTTTGCACGTTGACGTGAAATCTGAAGAACTTCTCTTTTAGAAAGATTAGAATAAGTACCATCGCTAGTTAGCTTGTCGATAGTAGTCATTTTCTTAACGGCTTTACGGATTGTTGGGAAGTTAGTCAACATACCACCCGGCCAGCGTTCAATAACATAAGGCATATTCACAGATGCAGCTCTATCAGCAACAATCTGTTTCGCTTGTTTTTTAGTAGCAACAAAAAGGACTTTCTTGCCTGATTTTGCAATTTGTTTCAGAGCTTCAGCAGCTTCGTCCACTTTTGCAACAGTCTTGTGGAGGTCAATGATATGAATACCATTGCGTTCCATAAAAATATAAGGAGCCATAGATGGATTCCACTTTCTCTTAAGGTGTCCGAAGTGGCAACCGGCTTCCAATAACATATCGAAATTTGTTCTTGACATTTTTTTATTCTTTAAATCGTTTACTTTCTTTTTTGTTTTCTAAACCAACTGCCGGGTAGCCTGAAAGAAGAGTCCCGATAGTTTAGATGCTAAACGTTCTCCTGCTCTAACAGCCCAGACAACATTAACGTTTACTGAACTGGAATCTCTTACGAGCTTTTGGACGACCTGGTTTCTTACGTTCTACAGAACGAGGATCACGTGTCATAAAGCCTTCAGAACGGAGAGCAGATTTATCTTCAGCGTTGATTTTAACCAGTGCACGAGAAATTGCTAAACGCAAAGCCTGAGACTGACCAGTAAAGCCACCACCAGACAAGTTTACTTTGATGTCATACTTTTCAGCAGCATCAAGCTTGTTCAATGGTTGTTTCACTACATACTGAAGAATAGTTGATGGAAAGTACTGTGCAAGGTCTCTCTTGTTGATAGTAATCTTTCCTGTACCTTCGCTAACGAATACGCGAGCGATTGCGCGTTTACGTCTGCCTAATGCATTTATTACTTCCATTATTTTTATTTAAGTAGGTTTATATCAATTGTTTTTGGGCATTGAGCTTCATGTTTGTGCTCACCACCTGCGTAAACATACATGTTACCCAGTAGTTTATCACCCAGCTTATTTTTAGGAAGCATACCCTTAACAACTTTTCTCATCAATTTGTCGTCACCATTAGGCTTTGCTTGCATACGGGCAGGAGTTATTTCTCTCTGACCACCGGGGTATCCTGTATATGACAGATAAATTCTATCATTCCATTTATTCCCTGTTAATTTTACTTTGTCTGCGTTAATGATAATTACGTTATCACCGCAGTCCACGTGAGGGGTAAAGTTTGGTTTATACTTACCTCTCAACAGTTTCGCAACTTTTGCTCCCAGACGTCCCAAAGACTGATCTGTGGCATCAACAACAACCCATTCTTTGGTCACTGTCGCTTTATTTGCAGAAATGGTCTTGTAACTTAAAGTATCCACTCTTAATTTGTTTTTTAAATGTTACTACTAAAAAAAGTCTTCACCACGTATTAACTTTCCCCGGACAAAGGAGAGCTAACTCGCTATGAATGAATCTCTTATCCTTTTGTGATAATAATCGGCTTGCAAAATTACGGCTTTTCTTTGAATTGGCAAACTATTTCTATCTTTTTTTGGTTTTATCAGGGTAGTTGAAACGATATTAATCACATTCAGCTAATTACACACGCGTAAGCTCTAAAGGCTTATAGAAAAGGCATTAACGATAAATGCTACTTCAGGGAAAACGCATTATAAATCTT
>DBTL01000158.1 GCA_002307035.1 Bacteroides sp. UBA1317 | reverse complement strand
CACTATATGGAGAATGCCAAAATAATGAGAGAGAGACTTGAGGCCACAGGGTTGAAAGTTTATGGAGGTGTTGATGCTCCTTACCTGTGGATAAAAACACCCAATGATGCAAGTTCATGGCGATTCTTTGACCAAATGCTTTATGAAGCCAACGTAGTAGGAACACCTGGTGTAGGGTTTGGACCTAGTGGCGAAGGGTATATCCGCCTTACAGCATTTGGAGAACGCGAAAATTGTATTGAAGCCATGCGACGATTGCGAAATTGGATAAAATAATGAGGCTATCATAATTGCCTCCAGACCTCTAAAAAAAACGATAGTATTTGCGCGCTACTATATAATCATGGACTATAAATCCACAATATTTCTAACTTAAAAGAAAAAAACGATGAAAAAAACGACGATTTACAAAAAATGGGGGGTAATAGCAGCAGCATTACTAACGGTTCTTGCACCATCAACAATGAAGGCACAAGACAAGGTAGAGGTATCCATGGGAGCCGATGTGGTAAGTGGCTATATTTGGAGAGGACAAGATCTTGGTGGAGTAAGCATTCAGCCAAGCATCTCTATTGGAAAAAACGGATTTTCTTTAACTGGATGGGGATCGGTAGGTCTCGAAAGTACCGACACGAAGGAGTTTGATCTAACCTTGGGTTACAGTACCGGAGGCTTTAGCATAGCTCTGACGGACTATTGGTTTAATAGCGATGAGAATAAATATTTTAATTACTCAGCGCATTCCACCAAACACGTTTTTGAAACGACTATTGGGTATGACTTTGGACCCTTAGCCTTCGTATGGAACACCAATATAGCCGGTGCTGACGGGGTTAAAGCCAATGGTGATAGAGCATACTCATCTTACTTTGAAGTTAGTGCTCCTTTTAAACTGGGTGATACTGATTGTTCAGCCGAATTGGGTGCAACACCTTGGGAAAATGATTTTTACGGAGCATCAGGGTTTGCTGTAACAAATATAGGTTTCAAAGTTTCCAAAGAAATAAAAATCACAGATTCTTTTAGCATACCTGCATTTGCAAAGACGACATGGAATCCATGCTCAGAGAAAGCCTATTTTACATTTGGCGTAAGCTTTTAAACAATAGAAATACCAAAGTATTAGTAAAAAGATAAAAGAGACAAAGAGTGTATAAAGTGAGGTAGTTAGAGTTTATTGATTTTATCGGTTTGTTGTATGGTAACCTGCTATGGCTGTCATCACTTTATACCTCTTTTTTTCAAATTTGCGACACACTAATTTTAAAGTATATGAAAAAAATTGAAGCGATTATCCGTAAAACTAAGTTCGAAGAGGTGAAAGACGCACTCCTCGAGGCGGACATTGAATGGTTCTCTTATTATGATGTAAGAGGCGTTGGAAAAGCAAGGCAAGGTCGTATCTACCGTGGTGTAGTATATGACACTAGCTATATTGAAAGAACTCTTATTTCTATTGTTGTTCGCGACAAAAATACTGAAAAAACTGTGCAGGCTATTCTTCAATCAGCGCAGACTGGCGAGATAGGTGATGGACGAATCTTCGTTATACCAATTGAAGATTCTATTCGTATCCGTACAGGAGAACGAGGTGACATTGCCCTCTATAATGCTGAACAAGAAAAATAATTTTCAATAGAACAATAATAGGTATCAATAAAATAAGATAATATAAACATGGATAGATATAAGAAACATAGCATTGCGAAACTGTGGATAGCAGGTGCCTTGATGATGGCATTCTTTTTCGCAACCAGTGCATTGGCACAAGATTCTGCAGCTGTAGACAGTGCAGCCGTAGCATCGACCGTAACCGAAGCAGCTGTAGCTGCTCCTGCCGAAAAAGCTCCTGATACTGTAGGAGATCTTGTTTTAGGATTAAACACCGTTTGGATGTTAGTGGCTGCTGCACTTGTATTCTTCATGCAGCCGGGATTTGCTTTAGTGGAAGCAGGTTTTACCCGTTCTAAAAATACAGCGAATATTTTAATGAAGAATTTCGTTGACTTTCTAATTGGCTCACTTCTTTATTGGGCCATCGGATTCGGCCTAATGTTTGGTGTAGGAAGCCTTGTTGGAATGCCCCATTTCTTTGATCTATCTTTTTACCAAGGTAGTCTGCCTACGGAAGGATTTCTTATTTTCCAAACTGTATTCTGCGCAACAGCTGCAACCATCGTATCAGGATCAATGGCTGAGCGCACAAAATTCTCTATGTACATTGTATACACAATATTCATTAGTGCGGTAATCTATCCCGTTTCAGGTCACTGGACATGGGGAGGAGGTTGGTTAATGGATGCTTCTGAAGGAAGTTTCATGATGAATCTTTTCGGAACAACTTTCCATGATTTCGCCGGATCAACCATTGTTCACTCTGTTGGTGGATGGATAGCCTTAGTTGGTGCAGCAATGTTAGGTCCACGTATTGGAAAATATAGTAAAGATGGAAAATCAAGAGCAATACCTGGACATAGTTTAACAATTGCCGCATTAGGTGTGTTTATTCTATGGTTTGGCTGGTTTGGATTTAATCCCGGATCACAGTTAGCCGCAGCAGGTGAAGCTGACCGTTTTGCTATCTCACATGTGTTCTTGACAACAAACTTAGCAGCTTGTGCTGGTGGTGTATTAGCATTAGCTGTCAGTTGGATGAAATATGGAAAACCGTCACTTTCTCTAACATTAAATGGAATCTTAGCCGGCTTGGTAGGAATTACCGCCGGATGTGATGCTGTATCGGCACTAAGTTCAGTCATTATTGGTGCTATTTGTGGAGTAGTGATGATTTATTCGGTTGAATTCATTGAAAAAACCCTTAAGATTGATGATCCTGTTGGAGCATCTTCTGTACACGGTGTTTGTGGTTTCTTAGGAACTGTCATGACCGGACTTTTTGCTACTAATGGAGGTCTATTCTTTGGCGGTGGCGCAGCACTTCTTGGTGCACAAGTATTTGGTGCAGTAGTTGTTGGTACATGGGCTGCCGGAATGGGCTTTATTCTATTTAAAATTCTTGATGTTGTTCACGGACTTCGTGTTCCTGCTCGCATTGAAGAAGAAGGACTCGACATTTACGAACATGGCGAATCTGCTTACAACTAATTACTAAATATATCCCGGATGGGCTTGATCACCTGTCCGGGAACAAAATAAACCAAGAGCAATTTTTACTCTAACATATTTAACAACAAATCAAAATTAGGTATTATTATGTCAAAACTAAGATTCAGAGTAGTAGAGACAGCTTTCAAAAAGAAAGCAGTGGAAGTCCCCGTACCGGCAGAACGCCCAGCGGAATACTTCGCAAAGTATGTATTCAATCGCGCTAAGATGTTCAAGTACCTTCCAAGCAAGGTATATGAAAAATTAGTCGATGCTATTGATAACGGTTCTCCATTGGATCGTTCGATAGCTGATGACATCGCAGCGGGTATGAAAAAATGGGCAATCGAAATGGGTGTTACACACTACACACACTGGTTCCACCCATTAACAGAAGGAACAGCCGAGAAACACGATGCTTTTGTAGAGCATGATGGCAAAGGCGGTATGATGGAAGAATTCTCAGGAAAGCTTCTTGTTCAACAAGAACCAGATGCATCGAGCTTCCCCAATGGTGGTATTCGTAACACATTCGAGGCTAGAGGTTATTCAGCTTGGGATCCATCTTCTCCAGCTTTCATCATCGACGATACACTTTGCATTCCGACAATTTTCATTGCTTACACCGGAGAATCTTTAGATTACAAAGCTCCCCTTCTGAAAGCATTGAGAGCTGTTGACAAAGCTGCTGTTGATGTATGTCGCTATTTCAACCCAGACGTAAAGAAGGTAGTTGCTTACTTAGGATGGGAACAAGAATATTTCCTTGTGGACGAAGGTTTGTATGCTGCTCGTCCAGATTTACTTCTTACCGGTCGCACACTGATGGGCCACGATAGTGCTAAAAATCAGCAGTTGGAAGACCATTACTTTGGCGCTATTCCTACTCGTGTAGCAGCGTTCATGAAAGATTTGGAAATTGAATCATTGAAACTTGGAATTCCAGTAAAAACACGTCATAACGAGGTTGCTCCAAACCAATTTGAACTTGCACCGATCTACGAAGAATGTAACTTAGCAGTAGATCATAATATGCTTATCATGGCTGTGATGCGTAAAGTATCTCGTCGCCATGGATTCCGCGTATTATTGCATGAAAAGCCATTCAAAGGTGTCAATGGATCTGGTAAACATAATAACTGGTCACTCGGAACCGATACAGGTATTTTATTGATGGCTCCGGGTAAGACGCCAGAAGATAACTTGCGCTTCATCACTTTCGTAGTCAATACTCTTATGGCTGTTTATCGCCACAACGGTGTATTGAAAGCAAGTATTTCTAGCGCTACTAATGCACACCGTTTGGGTGCCAACGAAGCACCTCCCGCAATCATCTCTTCTTTCTTAGGTAAGCAATTATCACAAGTATTGAAGCACATTGAAGAGAGTACTAAAGACGATCTTATCAGCCTAAGCGGAAAACAAGGTTTAAAACTTGATATTCCTCAAATTCCTGAATTGTTGATAGACAATACAGACCGTAATCGTACTTCTCCTTTCGCTTTCACAGGAAACCGTTTCGAGTTTCGTGCAGTAGGTTCGGAAGCAAACTGTTCATCAGCAATGATTGCATTGAATGCTGCCCTTGCAGAACAATTGGTTAAATTCAAAAAAGACGTTGATACTCTTGTTGAAAAGGGCGAGCCTAAGATTTCTGCTATTTTGGAAATCATCCGTAGCTATGTGAAAGAATGCAAAGCTATTCATTTTGATGGCAACGGCTACAGCGACGAATGGAAAGTGGAAGCAGCCAAACGTGGTTTGGATTGCGAAACAAGTGTACCTGTTATCTTTGACAATTACCTGAAACCTGAATCAATCGCTATGTTTGAAGGTACCGGTGTATTGACTAAAGTAGAGTTAGAAGCTCGTAACGAAGTTAAATGGGAAACTTATACAAAGAAGATTCAAATTGAAGCGCGTGTACTAGGGGATTTGGCTATGAACCATATCACTCCGGTTGCTACACAATATCAAACTAATTTGATTGATAACGTATATAAAATGAAAGATTTGTTCCCAGGTGAAAAGTCAACCAGATTATCGGCAAAGAACCTAGAACTTATCGAAGAAATATCGGATCGCACCGCTTATATTAAGGAACATGTAGACGCAATGGTTGAAGCTCGTAAGGTAGCTAACAAAATTGAAAGCGAACGCGAAAAAGCAATCGTATACCATGATCAAATCGTTCCAATGTTAGAAGCAATCCGTTACCACATCGACAAGTTAGAACTTATCGTTGACGACCAGATGTGGACGCTTCCTAAATACAGAGAACTCTTATTTATAAGATAAAGATAAAAAATAGGTAGTTTCGATTATCTATTTCTTTTGTTGGTTGTTTTAAGTTTGCAGGAGAGGGGTATCGTGAGATAGTCCTCTTCTCTTTTTATACACCTCCCATTCTTATACATTTCCAGGGAAATACAGTTTCATTAGTTTTATGTGCTATAAAACTTTTGTTTTCACGCTTGGAAACTAATCGTTTCAACGTGTTAAACATTTTGTTTCAACGTACGAAAACTTTAGTTTCATTACTAGAAACAAAATAGAACTGTGTACTTCCCTGGAAATGGTTGACTTATACTGAAAATGGTTGTT
>DBTL01000168.1 GCA_002307035.1 Bacteroides sp. UBA1317 | reverse complement strand
ACAAGCATCTTTCCACCAAACGGCATCACGTGACTGAATCTTCAAACGACGTTGCACTTCTTTAAACCGTTTCGGATCTACCTGCTTTTCCAATGTATCCCACGTTTTCTGAAATGAGCGTACTTGCTGCACCCCTCTATCATACGTATAACAAAGCTCATCCCAAAAAGTGCGTCCACTTTTCATTCTATAATCCCATGGTATGTGGTGAAACCAAAGCAAAAGATTCTCAGGACAGGTCTTTACGTCATCAAACATCTCACACAACGGAGATTGATACTGCGACACGGCATTACTGCCTGTACTGCTACGGTCAAAGCCAACTCCCATACTATCTGCCTTATGATAATAATTAGGCAGCCAGTCGGCACGTAAGCCAGGCCTCACACACCATGGACCCGGGCCGTAATGATCGAAAGAGAACTGATGATGAAAGCCTAACGGCATTGTGTAATCAACAGCTGTTTCGCGCGATTGCATCATTATCGCTTTTACCTTTGGCAGGAAATCAGAAGATTCTGCAACTTCAAACGTCTGTTTAATCCATTCATCCGCTACTTGTGCCGAAGTCAGTTCATGATTCCATGCCAATCGGCCGAAAGCGTACCAATTGGCTTGTGCAAAGGGGTGACCACACCAATTGGCATCTTCACCAATATTTGCCACTCCGGCAATAGCCGTTAATTGATGCGGATAGACTGAACCATCCGTGACACGAGCCACAGTAGAGCCTTGCCCTTGTTGGTAAGTATCGCTTTCCAAGCATTCTTTCCACAATGGGGCCAAATAGACGAGATGGTTAGAGAATCCCAAATACTCTTGCGTAATCTGAAATTCAGGCATCACAGCTGTCTGCTTCATTGCACCAAACAGCGGACTAAATGGCTCCCGAGGTTGAAAGTCTATCGGCCCATTCTTTACCTGTATGATTACATTCTTTCTAAACTTTCCGTCCAGCGGTATAAACTCCTGATAAGCTTGTTTAGCCCGATCACTATCTCCCGGACTGTAAACGAATGCCCTCCACATCACAATGCCTCCGTGAGGTTGCAACGCATCAGCCAGCATATTAGCTCCATCCGCATGTGTGCGACCAAAATCTTGCGGTCCGGGTAATCCTTCAGAGTTTGCCTTAACCAAAAATCCTCCGAAATCAGGGATCAAACGATAGATTTCGTTCACTTTTTCTTTCCACCAACGGTCAACGGAAGCATCAAGAGGATCGGAAGTAGACAATCTACCCAATTCAGCAGGAGAAGAAAAGTTGATGGATAAATAAACCCTGATGCCATAGGGACGAAACACTCCTGCCAAAGCTTTGACCTTTTGCAAATATTCTGTTGACAGCATTTGCGGACTAGCATTAACATTATTCAATACTGTAGCATTAATGCCGATAGATGCATTAGCACGAGCATATTGCTCATATCTCGGCGAAAGAGTATCCGGTAGTTGTTCCCAATGCCAAATAGAACGACCGGCATAACCCCGTTCCACTGTACGATCAAGGTTGTCCCAATGATTCAGTATCCGTATCTTGTAAGAAGGAGACTCAGAGATATTTAATTGAACTGTTAGTTCATCCGTCTGCTGCAAGCGTAATAAATGAAACACTCCATAAAGAAGACCCGTTTCACCTAGTGAAGCAACAGTTATCTTTTTCCCATCAGCAGATGTGCGAATGGTAAATCCTTCCTTTCCTAGTTTTTTCCATTCTTTGCCCGTTCGCATTTGAAGTTCAACAGGTCCCCCCTTCCACCCACTTCTGAGTTCAGTAACTGCGATAGTCAATGTCGGAGATTGCTTTTTGCAGATTACTTCAGCTTTTTCATTGGCAGACATTCGAAGCCATAAATGATCTGCCTCGCTAGCATTTAAAATCAAAAAGAAAGAGCAAAAGATACAAGAAAAAAGAGTTTTCTTCATGTCTGTAAATTCAAAGATTAATCACTATTTCGGAAAAATAATACGATATTTGCCACTCAAATGCATCATTGAAAAGAGCCTCAACAGCCCGTCGTAGTAAGCATCAAAATAGCCATCAGCATAGGGTTCATGACGCTCATTCCATAACTGTTGAACAAATTCACGACTCTTCTCATGAGTGCATACTAGTGAAACAGCAGCCGAGGTTGCTACCAACCCCAGTGAATGACGCAATGCAGTATACTCTCCGGCAGGTAATATCTCAGCCACAGTAGAGCCATCTACGTTATACTGGTCAACAAATGTATGAATTCCCTGTGAATACAAAAAATTCTGAATCCTATTTCCATATTCTTGTTGCCAATTCTTATCAGCACAAGCCCAAGAATAATCGAGAGCTATATTCATAGGCACGCGCCAAGAGTCGAAACGAAAAGCTTTACCAATTAACTGTCTTGTATTCAATGGAGAACCATCATAGTTAGAATAATCCGGATTAAGTCCTGTAAGCGGATGAATTGCTTTGTGGAGATATTTACGGCTGGCTTCGGCACATTCTCGCCAAAAGTCTGCTCTACCATCATTGGCCCAACGAGCCCAGACTTCATAAAAAGCGGGTACATGATAGGAAGGATCGGTAAAAGAGCCTCCCCAAGTGTCCGGAACAAATGTAATAAGTTTGTGCTCCTTATTAATAAGATTAGTAACTCTGCCTTTACTTTCTTTATTCATTGCATTATTCAAAATATACTGTGCCTCTTTCAGATAATCAATCCCTGTCGTATTTCCCCAACGATTAGAAGCAAATATTAAAGAAGTAACATAGTATAATTCACCATCAGAAGCCGGGCCCTGAGCATTTCGCATGCCGTCAATCTTGCAACTCCATGCAAAATACCCTTCTAAATCACCATTTTGATGTTGCATATATTTTTTGCTCCAGCGCCACAGACGATCAAAGATCTCTTTTTTATCCAACTGCACAGCGATCATCATACCATACGACATGCCTTCTGTCCGTGCATCATGATTCTTGATATCCGAAATATAAGCCAAAGAGTCTCCCACTTCAAAATAAATTTTGTTGGGACCGAAAAAAAGGGATTGGAATACATCGTCTACTTTCGCATCGATTTCGTTCTGACTATACCCAAGCTCAGCAAAAAGATTCCGATATTTTAATGTCTCAAAGGCTCCTTTATCCCAAGGTTTCATCGCATTTGCAACATAGCAGTTCATTATAATAAGAATAAATATAAATATGCGTCTCATAGCGATCCGTTTTAGTATATTAAAGATGCAATTCGTTAAGAAAACTATTCCCCTCCTCCATCAATGGTTTTAATAGTGCCATCAGCATTATACTCCAACTCGCAAACTTTGAGACTACGAAGCCAAGTTCGCCCGCCTGAAGGCACACTGTCGTGGTGAAAAAGGTACCACTTTCCTTTGAATTCACAGATAGCATGGTGCGTAGTCCACCCCACCACAGGCGTAAGTATCACTCCCTGATAAGTGAACGGGCCATAAGGATTATCGCCAACGGCATAACACAATCTGTGCGTATCACCTGTTGAATAGGAAAAATAATACTTTCCATTGTATTTATGCATCCACGATGCTTCAAAGAACCGACGTTGGTTATCTCCAGCTGTCAATGGTTGTCCCTTCTCGTCTAAAATAACGAGAGCTTTAGGTTCTTCAGCAAAACCCAACATGTCATCACTTAGTCGAACAATCCTTGCTGGCAAAGCAGGCTCACTACCTTGTCTCAAAACGGCAGACTCTTGTGCTTTATTGTTACGATAGCGCTGCAACTGACCACCCCAGAGACCACCAAAATACATATAAAAAGAGCCGTTTTCATCTTCAAACACAGCAGGATCTATACTGTAACTCCCCCTGATGGGATCAGGTTGAGGTATAAAAGGACCTTCCGGTTTATCACTTATCGCCACACCGATACGGAAGATATCTGTCTGATCTTTTAGTGGAAAATAAAGGTAGTACTTACCATTCTTATAAGCGCAATCACAATCCCACAATTGGCGGCCTGCCCAAGGGATGTCCTTTACTTGGAGTGCCACACCATGATCCATCACTTCACCATCAATACTTTCCATCGAAAATACATGATAATCACACATATCAAAATGATCGCCATTATCATTTTCGGGAATTCCGCTCTCGCGATCGTGCGAAGGATAAATATAAAGTTTGCCATTAAAAACATGAACGGCAGGATCGGCCATATAATCGCCCGGGACTAGATATCGTGCTTCTTTTTTCATTTTATCGTTGTATAAATATTATTATTTCTTATTTGCATCCTTTAAAATAGCTTCCACTATAGGCTTAGGCTGATGATTGCGGTCGAACAGCAAGGGATAATCCTTGCGTCCTCTGATAGGCCAGCCGTTTCGCCACGAATCAGCATCAGTCACTCCCCAGACTGTCACTCTACTAATCTTATCACTATGCTTCAAGAATAGATTAAAAAAAGTCTCCATTCGGGCATTCCAAACCCGTGCTACAGAGTCAGGCAATGCATTGGGATACGGATTCATCTCCTTCTCATATTTAAAGTTGGCCCCTACATCAGCACCTATGTTCTTCTTCGGAGTAGGCAGAATAGTCATATCCATTTCGGTAATCATCACCTTTACTCCTGTATTGGCAAACGCCAACAAACTTTTTTCAAATTCCTTTACTACAGGAAAATCCATTTGCATATGTCCCTGCATACCTACAGCATCAATCCGGATACCTTTTGCCTTCAATTGAGAAACCATTCGCACCACAGCATCCCGTCGCCCTTTGTGCGCCATGGAGTAATCATTATAATAAAGTTCCGCATTAGGATCGGCCTCGTGCGCAAACTGAAAAGCAAGCGGAATATAGTCTTCTCCCAATATTTCATAGAACTTTGTTTTGCGATAGGAACCGTCATCTTCAAATGCTTCATTCACCACATCCCATCCCTGAATACGTCCTTTATAACGTCCTACAACAGCATGAATATGGTTTTTCATTCTTTCTTTCAAGACCTCAGCAGAGACGTTTTTCCCCTCTTTATCAACACAGAACCAAGGCGAAAGCTGCGAATGCCAAATCAGTGTATGTCCAGTGATGGCCATTTTATATTTTTCACCAAACGCCACAAAGCGATCGGATCGGGTAAAATCATAGCGATTCTCCTCGGGGTGAATGACTTCACTCTTCATACAATTCTCTGCAACCACAGCATTAAAATGTTGCTTGATGAGACGAAGTCCTGCAGTATCTCGTTCCGAAACTTGTGCATCATTCACAGCAACGCCTATCAAAAACCTTCCCTCAAGTGAAGTTTTTAACGAAAATCGATTCTCGCTCTGCGTAGTTTTACAACTAGATAAAAAAATTAGTAAGAACAAGGGAAAGGTCAAATAGCAAATTCTCATAAAAGCAACGTATTATAGTTTTCTATTATTTTACATGCAACATAAGCATTTCAACAGTTCTTTCTCATGTTACCATTCCACTAGATTTATCTTCACGATTGAGTATTATCATTTTTCGCTCTTCTGTCGGCCAATTCCAACTGTATTTTTTCATTCATTTTTTTTGAAATAGGATAAAAGAAGAGTGCGACGACACCGATAAAGAACGTAATGGCCGGAATAACGCTCGAAGTAAGTTTGATGCCCACAATGGCCGATTCCGTTTGCACCGTATTGGGTACAAAACCGAATGCATCGACAATACTTCCACAGATAGCACCTCCTAGCCCCAAACCGGCTTTCAGCGCAAAAACAATGCCGGCAAAAACAAAACCTGTCGCACGTCGATGGTTTACCCATTCCGAATGATCGGCCACATCGCCCATCATCGCCCAAAGAAGAGGAATCGTTGGAGCATAAGCCATACTTTTAAGTAAGTTAATCACAAATATCAATTCTACATTGGTAGAGTCAACCAAGTAAAATAAAATAGTGAACACACCTGTGAATGCCAAGCAAAGAATGAACACATTGCGTTTACCAAAGATATTAGAAAGATATCCGGATAAGAAGATTACTCCAAGCAACGTCACTATCTGCCCCGTCATATTAAAAAGACTAAATCCTACTGCAAAGACATTACTGTGATCAGGCAAAGCAATCAATCCGAAAGCATCAAGAAATTTATGTATCGCTCCATATGTATCACCATCCACATTGACCAAACCAAAATGCTGAAGGAAATTAAATAAGGCTGTCTTATCGACAAAATAGTTGAAGTAATAAGACATGCTGCTACCCCACAATGCAAGGGTAGTAAACAAGAAAAGAGTAAGGATAAACATCGCTTTCCACGGAGCATTATTAACAATATCTTTAAAATCTTGTTTAATGGAATTTTTTTGATTGGCTGGAGGTGTGATGCGTTCTTTAGCTGTAAAAAAGGTGATGACCAACAATGCCACGACAATTACAGCAAACAGTGAGATGGTAATAAGCCAACCCTTCTGCGCATCGCCATGTCCGAACTTAGAGACCAAAGGTAAAGTGAGTCCCTGCACAATAAATGTGGCAATAGTAGCGGTAACAAAACGTACGGATGAAATACTGGTGCGCTCCTTGATATCGCTCGTCATTACCCCGCCTAGTGAAGAATAAGGAGTATTATTGAACGAGTAGATGGACATTAACAAAGTGTAAGTTATACCGGCATAAATAATTTTTCCTCTTTCACTAAGATCGGGCGTGGTAAACGCCAGAACAAAAAACAAAGCAAACGGAATGGCCGTCCACAATATCCACGGACGGTACTTACCCCAACGAGTATTGGTACGATCGGAAAGGATGCCAACAAGTGGGTCGACAAACGCATCGAAAATACGGGCAACCAGCAATATCATGCCGGCAGCAGTAGCCTTGATGCCAAAAACATCCGTATAGAAAAAGAGTTGAAACATCATCATCATCTGGAAAATGAGGTTCGCCGAACCGTCACCCAGACTGTAACCGATTTTTTCGCCAAGTGATACTTTTTGAGAAGAGCTTTTCATCGCGTTTATTTTTTAATATTAATATTCAGTAGTAAAAGGTGAAGCAGGAAGCCCCGCTTTGTTGCTTAAATTGATGCCAACCGGATTGTCATCCCACCCATAACGAACCACCATCGGATTTGCTATATCTTCATTCCACACAATCACCTTATTACCTTCCACACGAGCCTTAGCCCATTTGAAGTTCCTGTCTTTTCCTGCTATAGAGAAACCTTTCAACTCAGATGTCGGTTCTAAATCATCCGTACCGTTACGAAAAGAAAGAATCATCTTATTACCATCTATTGTAGATGATTCATACACGGGACCCTCTGATACAAGCCTTTTATCTCCATAAATCAGTTTTTGAGCTTGTAATGAAAGGCGATGCCCCACTTCCTTCTTATTCAACGGATGAATATCATTCCATTCTCCTAAATCTATTGCTACCGCAAGTGCCGTGTTAGGAACGGTACGAGTAACCTCCAGTTGTTTGTTTCTTAGTTCCGCCCAATTACTCTCCACAGGACGCGAATGTGATTGCATAAAATTAGGCAATTGCACGATGAAAAAAGGTAATCCGGGAGCATCCAGTTTACTTCTCCAGTCGGCAATCAGAGTAGACAACAGAGTACCGTATTCATTGTATTTACCTGTATTAGATTCACCTTGATACCAAATCGCCCCAGTAAACTTACAGTGAAGCAAAGGCGCTATCATACCATTATATAAACCAACAGGTTTATACTGAAAAGATATTTGCGGGGGCATGGCAGGCATCTGGGTGCCTAATCGGTGTTTCCATTCTCCCAAAAGGTTAATTTCTTCTCCTCCACATAAAATCTTATAAGGTTTATCCTTCACAAATTCAGGACGACCTCCATAACTGATCAACCGTATGGTCACATTATTTTTTCCGGCTCTCAACAAATGAATGGGGATCTCATAGATACGGGGGGGATAACGATAAGGCACCGTGCCCACAAATGTTCCGTTCACATACACTGAATCAGCATCTGCGATACACCCCAAACGAAGAGTTGCCGCCTTACCAACAAATTGCTGTGGGACATCAAAATCCCTGCGAAACCAATGTGAACCATTAAGAGGGTTAAAACCATTCGCTGCCCATGATGTATCAAATAGTTCCGTTTTAGCCCAAGACGAGTCATCATAGTCTGATGTGTACCACGGTTGACTGCCGTGCAAGCCTTCATCCGATCGATAAAGCGTGGTGTTCCACAATTCTTGGCTTTCGCGGCCCAACTTTGTCACATCAGCCATATATTTGTCTGATTCGCAAATTCTTTTATCATTAAGATATAAGGGAAAAGCCTTCAGACCGTCTTCGCTAATCCATGCTTCTATCGGTGAACCTCCTACACTGGAATTAATGATGCCAATAGGTACTTTAGTTTTCGCATACAAATCTTTAGCAAAAAAATAGGCTACAGCCGAGAAAGACATTGCATTTTTGGGAGTCAATGATTGCCATTCAACTGGTCCTACATCTGTTTGTGGTCCGTGAAAATTATAAACCCAAGGCGTTTTGACATAACGAATCATCAGATTCGCATCTGTTTCTACCTCCGTACGATACTTCTCTACTACTCTGGAGATAGGTAGTTCCATATTAGACTGCCCTGAACAAAGCCAGACATCGCCAATCAAAATATCCTTCAGTTGTATTTCATTGATATTCATCGTATAAGGACCTCCCGCTTTCATCGGTGGCAATGCAACCTGCCAATTGCCTTGCGCATCCGCACGGGTTTCAACTTTTTTCTTCAGAAACTGAACCACTACTGCTTCATTAGGATCAGCTGTTCCCCAAACAGAAATAATCTGCTCTCTTTGCAAAACCATTCCATCTGAAATCAAAACAGGTAGTTTGACTTTTGCCCCACCCAATTGGGCAAAGCAAAAGGCAAACAAAACAATCAAACTAACCTTACCAAAAACTTTCATAACTAACCAATTTCAATTATTTTCTACTTTCAGGTGCACCCAAATAAGAAGGTTTTAAACCTCCTGCATCCAATATCAGCTTTTGCAACACAATCCCCGGATCGAGCGGACGAAACCGCAATATATGCTTACCGGGAGTTGTTATCCGGTGCGTCGTAACTGTTCGGTTGATACTGTTTGCTTGCCACCTCTCCATCTTTCTCATGTCATATTTATCATTTATATTCACGATTTGCTCTTCATCGTCATCAAAAGAGACGGCATAGCGCAAACCTCTATTCCCGTTAAAGTTTAGCGTTGGAGAGACTAATATTTCCAACTTCACGTCGCCAATAGAAGTCAGTTCCATATCGTACTCCAATGTTGTTTTTTTATCCGGTAACAATGTAACAGGTGTGGTGGTCACTCCTGAAAGAGTTTTCCCCAAACCTGGAATTATTATCCAATAAGTATTCGTTCCATCCATTGCCCGACTATAATGTTCTGCCTCTATAGAAACATAGCCATCTGCCTCTACAAATACAGGTGGAAGTGATGCCATTCTATTCTGAGGCACACGCTTCAACTGAGGCATTACATTGTGCTCAGGCTGCTGCCAATAAGTATATCCAATGTGTGTTTGATCCATCATATGATTCCATTTACCTCCCGATATCTCCTTATTATAATGCCGGGTGAGTAATGAATCTTGTAAATAGCATGCCTCTGCTTTATCTGCCCAGAGATTGGCTTTCACATCTTTCTTGTCGGCTAAATCATGATTCATCGCCACAGCATAATAGAGTTCATATAGATTAGCACAAGCTTGTATGGGGAAAAGCACTAACTGATCATAGGCATCCCGACAATCGGCTGGCAAGAGGTAGTTCAGTTTTAAAGCATCAAGCAACAGCGCCTTGTAATCATACACCACCGTTTGAAACTCATTATAGTTATGTAAACTATATGTTTTTTCATTTAAGAGTTCGGGAGTTACGCGACGATTGTACTTAGTATAGATATTGATGAGACGCGCTGCTTCTTTGGCATATTGTGCACCAAACTGACGAGCACAAAATTCCTCCGTATGCTGCAATAGATTGTTTTCATTAAAACGCTCAGGATTCCACGCCATATCCATAAAGAACTGGATAGGATACTCCATCGGTTTCAAATCACCCACATTAACAATCCATAGCCGATCTACGCCATATCGATAAGTAAGATTCATTTGTTCCCATACACGTTGTATCTGAGAGACATTGAGCCATTTATAATTTCTCGGACCGCCAACATAGTCGAAATGATAATACATACCATAACCTCCTTTGCGCTTCTTTGCACTAAGCTCAGGTAATTTACGTACATTTCCCCAGTTATCATCACATAATAACAACGTAACATCATCCGACACACGCATTCCTTTATCGTAATAGTCTTGCACTTCTTTATAGAGAGCCCAAACCTGAGGAGTATCCGACGCTTTTCTTTTAGTTACCTCTGCAATAATCTTACGCTGGTCCTTAACGATATTCTGCAATAAAGAAATATTAGCATTCTCACTCATCGGTTCATCTCCATCGCCACGCATACCTACAGTGATTACCGATTCCCAATCTTTGCAGCGTTCAATACCCGTTCGCCAAAAATCCTGTAACACAGCACTGTTTTTCGAATAATCCCATGCACCAGTTCCACGACGTTTCCAATCTTGCTGAGCTAATCCCATTGGCTCATGATGAGAGGTTCCCATAATGATACCCATCTCATTAGCAAGTACACCATTAGCCGGATCATCATCATAAAAAGCATTCCCCCACATAGCAGGCCAGATAAAGTTGCCTTTCAAACGAAGAATCAATTCAAATACCTTCTCATAAAATTTGTGATTGAATCCACCAAACTGTTCATTCGCCCATCCCGTCAATGCCGGAGCCTCATCATTCAGAAAGATTCCTCTATATTTCACCGCAGGTTCTCCGTCAGTATAGACCCCTCTCTTAATATACAAATGTTCCTGCTTGCGAATAGGCACATCCACCCAATAATACCAAGGTGACACCCCTATTTGTGCAGAGAGCTCATAAACGCCATAAACAGTGCCACGCTTGTCACTGCCGGTAATTACCAACGCCTCATCTATTCCCGGGAAAGGTTGCTGAATCGTTTGGATAATAAATTTTTCATTTTTCCCTTTTAGCTGTTTACCATCTATTTTACCTTCCTTTACTAACTGGTCAATGCAACGACTATTACCAACAGTACCAATAATGATTTGCCTTTTTACATCACCGGTCAGTTGACCAAATGCAACCGGCATAATGCCCGTCACACGGTTGATGTCTTGCCGTAAGGCGTTTGCACTTCGCTTAACAGCAACCGTCTCCTGATCATCTACAAGCAAGGGAGTTACAAAAGAGCCTTCAGCCAAAACAAAGGCATCTTGTTTATCAGCAGAGAGCATCTTCCCTACTTGAGCATACAAACCTTGTTGCATCAAAAAAACGGCAAGCAAACAAATTATTTTCAGTCTAATCTTCATCGTTATCAATTTTAAAGTTAACATTCATACGGATTCAATATGTCTAATTCTGAAATGATATTATTCATGCTTCATAGTTCTGACGCAAACATACACAATAAGCTATGTATGTCTCTCATTCTTTTGTTTCAAATTATTCTTCTGTTGTTACACCTATCAACACATATGTTACAAGACTTATCTTATACGTTACATCGTTCAATAAAAGGCTATTAAAAATCCTTTAAACGCAAAGATATCAATCAAAAGACTCCGTGTTTCAAAAGAATTAGAATAAGAAAAAATAGATAAGAGTAATAAAACGAAAGAAAGGTGTGACAAAATTAACTCTTGCCACACCTTCTTTTAGAAATCTGTAGAAAAATTGCCTAAAGCAAATTTCACTATGTAAACGCCATCATTTAGTTTAATTGCTAACTAATTCATATCATTACCTTTAAGATTAGGGTTATTATTCAACTCAGTCTGCGGGAAAGGATAATACATTGCTTTTTCCGTCCAACCTAATGCCTCTAAAGGTGCAAGCCATTTAGAATCAGCCATACCCCAACGGAGTAAGTCGAAATAGCGTAGGTATTCACCACAAAATTCGACATAGCGTTCATGCTCAATAATATTCTTTATGCTATTCATCGCAACACCATTAATAACTTTACCACTTGCCAATAATTCATCTACGTTAGGAATCGTACCAGGAGAATGCTGATACCATAAATGTGATTGTTCAGATGATACGACATTATTTGCCCGATCTCTAACTTGCTGAATATAATATTTCGGGCCTGAAGGATCTGTAATAGCCTTACTGTCATTACCAGTCTCACTTAAACACTCAGCATACATTAGTAATACATCAGAATAACGCATCAAACGAGTATTAATATCATCATCAATATCACTTATCTGATAATCAGGACACTCTTTTCTAGTCCCATAAAGATCATTATCCGAAGACAAATGCGCCATCATATAATCCCAATCAGCAACATTTCCAGATAATTCTGTATATTTAGCTCCTTCAGGACACCATAACGTCATATATCTACGGGGATCACCATCCTCAAATTCATCATAAGTCTTTTGATTCGGAGCAATATTCCACCAAGAGCTGCCTGTTCCGTCAGGAACTCCAATTTCCTGCCATCTCCAAGAATCAGAATTGTCTCCACCTAGCCAATCTGTACCATTGTACATTTGAAGTTCAAATACTGATTCTTCATTATTTTCATAATCACCTCCCAATCCATTAGCGCGAAAATTATCCATTAACTTATACTCTTTGCTGTCGATAACAGCTTTTAATAAAGGTGCCGCCTTATCAAATTCTGCTGCCTGTCCTTTCTCTAGAATAGGACGATACATATATGCTTTAGCCAAATAGGCTTGTGCGGTACCTTGAGTAGCACGTCCCTTATTTGCTACATCAGCATAAAGATCACTACGCAAAGGTAAAAGTTCTGACGCCTTTTTGAAATCACTAATTATTAATGAATATATCTGTCCAGCTTCTGCATTAGTCGGATAATAATCTGA
>DBTL01000133.1 GCA_002307035.1 Bacteroides sp. UBA1317 | reverse complement strand
ACGTTTTCAACACGCTGATATCGTACATTCAACAAACCCCTCTCAGAAGGCCTGTATAGGCAGATAAGCAATATTTACATTAAAGTGGTACAAAGCTTATAAATGATGATTCGTATCCGATATAAATTGAGATTGTTCTATTAGTTGTTTGAGTATTGCACACCACACAAAAGGATTAAAAATGAGTGTTGTAACCCTCAAAATTAACTAAATAATGGAGGCTGCAACTCCTAAAACTTGTATATTCGCTAAAATTGAGGAGATTATAAAACGATTGATAGAACAATTATGACAGAATTAATAGAGTTGTCGGAAAAAGACAATAATGAAGATGCTGATACCAAAGATTGCAACATGCATGGTGATCTGGAACTGCTCGAAAATATTTGGGAAGCAAGGGACAGATTGGGAGATAACGAACCTATGCAAGGCTATTTAGTTGATTAAGTTTATGAAAACAATTAGTCAACATTTAGTTCTACCCTGAATAATGAAAAAAGCATTGGATAAAACAATGACACCCCCCAATTACATTCCCATACAATGTGCTTCCGCATTGAATAATCTTCGGCGTAAAATCCCTTACGGGTGGGACTTGAATATCTATCGCGGATGTGAGCATGGTTGCAAATACTGCTACGCCATGTATTCTCACGACTATCTGAAAGATGGGAATTATTTCGGCAATATCTATGCTAAAACAAATGTTGCGGAGTGCCTCGAGAAAGAATTGCGTGCATCATCGTGGAAACGGGAGATCGTGAATATTGGTGGGGTAACGGATAGTTATCAACCGGCTGAAGCGAAATATCAATTGATGCCGGATATTCTGAAGCTGCTTATCAAGTATAAAACTCCCGCAATTATTTCGACGAAATCGGATCTTATCTTGCGAGATTATGAGTTGATTGATCAGCTTTCGCGTATTACTTACATCAATGTGGCAGCCACCATTACAACAATGGACGAGACTGTTCGCGAGAAAATAGAACCAGGCGGGTGTACTTCTACCCGACGCTTCGAGATGCTTAAAACTTTTCGGAAAACAAATGCTTCTATTGGGCTGCATGTGATGCCGATTATTCCGTATCTAACCGATGGGGAGGAGAATTTAGAATCACTTTTTGCACATGCAAAAGATTCCGGTGTGCACTACGCACTGCCCGGAACTCTCTATCTACGAGGAAAGACACGACCTTATTTTCTCGACTTTATTCGAATGGAATATCCTGATTTATTTGAGAAGATCAGTCAACTATACAAAAAGGGGGGAGCCGGCAAAGAATATAAAGAAGGTCTATATGCCGTAGTGAATCGTCTGCGAAATAAATACGGAATAACAGGCGGCTATTCCGGTATTATAAAAGAAAAAATGTATAAAGAAAAGACTTTGTTCGACGAATAAAAACACTCAAAGCTTTATTTTTCTTCCATAAACTAAAAAAAACTTTCTCCGGTGAGTACAAAAGAAGAGGTAGCCTTGTATAGGGTATAAAGAACCTGTTTTAATACATTCACATCTATGGAAAAGGAGAAAGAAATACCCGTTTTTTCAGAAACATCTCAGCGTATACTTAAGGAAGGCGAACCTATTCTAAGTAGCAAAGAGAAGGAAAAGATGTGGGCAAACATTGACCGACGTACCCGGCATATTCCTCGATATATGCAGCGATCTACATGGTATGTTGCAGCTTCCATTGCCATAGTGGCAATAGGGAGCTGGGTATTACTATTCAATTCACCTTTCACCAGCAATCCGTATACCCGCCTTTCGGAAATGGTAAATGTAGATACGCTGAAGTCAACCCAACTTTATATAGAAAATCAACAAATAGAGTTGGGTGAACAAGTGGAAATTCACTGTTTGCCGTCTACCAACCAAGTAGAGGTTAGTTCACCAGATGGCGCATCGTTCAAACTATCCGTTCCATCGGGAAAAGGAACGTACATGCAACTGGCCGTGCCCAAGGGAAAACGTGCGCAGGTTATTCTCGCAGATAAATCAAAGATAACCTTGCGGGCACAATCCAAACTTATCTTTCCACTACATTTTACAGAGAAGAAACGAGAAGTAAAACTGGAGGGTGAGGCTTATATGCAGATCAGCCATAACGAACATCAGCAATTTATCACTCAAACCAATACAATGGAGATATGTGTACTTGGTACAGAATTCTTGGTGGTGGCCTATCCACACAGTCAGGAACAGTCGGTGGTATTGGTAAAAGGCTCCGTACAAATTACTCCTCAAAAAGGAAAAGCAGTTACGATATCTCCCAACCAAAAATATACGTACAACAGTTCTACGTCGAAAGCATCCTTACTTAGCAACGTAGATGCTACACCGATGGTTAGTTGGAAAGAAAATCTTCTGATTATACAAAATCAATCTTTGGGTGAAGTACTTAAAACCATTGAAGGATATTACAATGTAAGTTTCAACTACAACTGGAACGAGCTTCAAAGTATCCACATCACCGGGAAACTTGATGTCAGTGTGTCTCTGAATGAAATACTAGAGAACCTCTCAAAGATAGCTCCTATAAAAATAGAGAATAACCGAAAAACAATAAAAATCGAAAAAACAAACCTTAAAGAACATTAGCCTATGACATAGAAAGTATATATTCCAAAAGAAAAAAGGCTGGAAAATAGTGCGAATATTTCCCAGCCCAAGACTTTGATACTAAAAGTTTTAATAACCAAAATCTATCAATAATGAATAAAAGACATTATCTCTGCAAGTATACAAAATTTCTCTGTAATAAGCTGATGCTTACGAGTTATATTTTGTTTTTCCTAGGCGTAACGGTACAACCGACATACGCCAATAATGACCCGGCAACAGTGACGAAAACCGGAGACATAATAATCAATGTAACCAATAAACCGATACGAGAGGTGTTGACTCTGATTGAGAAACAGAGTAAATTTATCTTTGTATACAATAGCGAAAGCGTTAACCTCAACAGAACCGTAACTTTAAACATCACTTCTACTTCAATAAACGAGGTGATGTCGCTATTATTAAAAGGCACTTCATTGACATACGAAGTGTCGGACAGACAAGTACTTATCATACCGGCTGCTGAACAGCAGACTCAAAGCGCAAAAAGAACGACTGCATCGGGAATTGTTTCCGATGAAAACGGCGAAGTTCTTATTGGTGTCAATGTACAAGTGAAAGGAGAATCGACTGGTACCATCACGGATACTGAAGGCAAGTACTCTCTAACTGCACCTGCCGGCAAATCCCTAGTGTTTTCTTATGTAGGCTACAAGCGTTTGGAACTAAAAGCGCAAGCGCAAATGAAGGTACAGATGACAAGTGATGCCGAAGTGCTTAATGAAGTAGTGGTTGTCGGCTACGGAACAATGAAGAAAAGTGACCTTACCGGTTCTGTGTCGGGTGTGAAAGCAAAAGATTTCAATACCGGATTGGTCAGCTCTCCTTCACAACTCATCCAAGGGCGCGTAGCTGGTGTAAACATTACCAATAATGGTGGTGAACCCGGTGGCGGTGTTACCGTACGTGTTCGTGGCTCCAACTCTATCCGTTCGGGACAAGATCCGCTTTATGTGGTAGATGGTGTGCCACTGGATGCATCGGAAGATCAGCAACCTTCGGGTGCGAGCATTGCAGGCATAGGAAGTACGGGAAAAAAGAATCCGTTGAACTTCTTAAATCCTGATGATATTGAATCGATAGATATTTTGAAAGATGCTTCGGCTACAGCCATTTATGGTGCTCGTGGTGCCAACGGTGTAATCATGGTTACTACAAAAAAAGGAGCGGAAGGGCAAAGCAAAATCTCTTATTCGGGTTATGCAAGTGTTTCGGAATTACCTAGCCAGTACGAGGTACTTTCAGCCGATCAGTATAGGGCATTTGCCACAGAAAAAGGAGTAACGATTGATGATGGCAAGGCAAATACAAACTGGCAGGATGAGATCTTTCGTACGGCAGTGTCGCAAAGTCACAACTTAGCTATCAGCGGTGGAAGTAAAAACAGCAATTATCGTGTCTCATTGGGTTATCAAGATCAAGAGGGGATCATCCTGAAAACCGGAATGAAGAAGTATACCGGACGCTTCTACCTCAGTCAGAAGGCATTGAACAACCGTTTGCTTATCGAAGCAAGTTTAATGGCTACCCGAACCAAAGATCAACGGGCACCACTGGGTGAATCAGGTGGATACGAAGGTGACTTACTGTTGACTGCCTTGAAAGTGAACCCCACCTACCCTATTTACAACGAGGATGGAACATATTATCAGAAAAGCAAGGATGTGAGAAATCCTGTGGCGATGATTAATCTGACAAACGATAATACGCAAACGGACAGAATCCTGGCGAACATTACAGGAACATTGGATATCTGGAAAAACCTGAAATATAAGATGAATGTTGCTTTCGATCAGACGAAAGCGAGCAGGAAGGTGACTCAGGATAAAGAATTAATCTACATGACGGATAAGGGCACAGTAGATATTAATAATGTGGAAGCCGGCAATTACTTGGTAGAAAATTACCTGACGTACAACTTTGATATCAAACAAGATCACCATTTTAACTTGCTTGCAGGTCATTCTTATCAAAGATTCCGCAACTATTGGTACAGCTTCTCCGAAGATGGGTTCGACATTGACAATATAGATTATTTGTATGATCTTTCTTTTGGAAATAGTACTTCCATCACTGGTTTATCGGACATTACGGTGAATGAATTGCAATCTTTCTTCGGGCGTGCAAATTACAACTTAATGGATAAATATTTGCTCACGGCCAATTTCCGCGTGGATGGTTCTACGAAGTTTGGAGATAACAACAAGTACGGCTTCTTCCCTTCGGCAGCCTTTGCATGGCGCATGAGTGAAGAGCAGTTCATCAAGAAGATGAATTTCTTCGATAACCTCAAACTACGCCTCAGTTGGGGTATCACCGGTAATCAGGAAATACCCAACAAAATTTCACAGATCATGCTGGGAAGTACCGACGGTGCTATACTTGATGGTGGAACCACGGTTGTGCAAGGTATCACTCTGACCAGAACACCCAACCCTGATTTGAAATGGGAACGTACGGAACAAGCTAATGTCGGCATAGATTTCGCTATCTTTAAAAATCGTCTGAGCGGAACAATTGACTTATTCTCTAAAACCACGAAAGATGTGCTTTTGCAAGTATATTCCATCTCTCCCGCACCAACAACACAAGTGTGGAGCAACGTTCCTGATATGAAGATTGTAAATAAAGGTATAGAAATAGGCCTAAACGGAGTAATCATAGATAGTAAGGACTGGAGATGGAATGCAGGAGTAAACTTCTCATCCATCAAAAATGAAGTAAAGAATCTGCCTATGTCATCCATCACCACGGGAAATCCGAGTGGCCCCGGCATCACCGGATTCTCTTCACAAATTATCAAAAGTGGCTATCCGATAGGTACATTCTGGGGATATAACTTCCTAGGTTTCGACGAAAACGGCAAAAGCTTGTATGAGTTAGACGAGGATGGAAAGAAGGTTGAAAAACGTATAGGTAATGCACAACCGGACTTCTCTCTAAACCTAAACACAACAGTAGCTTGGAAAAACTTCGACCTGAACTTGTACTTCAACAGTGTGGTAGGCAACGACATTTATAACAATTTGGCTAATGTGATTGACAACCTCAGCATGTTTTCAAAGGGAAGCAACACCACCGTTCACGCCACAAAGTCTAATGAATCGTTTGACAACGTACTCGACTACTCCAGTCGTTACATTGAAGACGGATCATATCTGAGATTGAGCAGCGCCACTCTGGGATACACTGTGCCACTGAAAAGCAAAAAATGGATAAGCAACTTACGCTTCTCATTAACCGGAAATAACCTCTTTGTTATTACAGGTTATTCAGGATATGACCCTGAAGTGAACTCCAGTAGAACAAGTAACGGAGTGCCGGCACTAGGCATCGGTTGGACCAATTACCCGATGGCACGCAGCTATAGCTTTGGCGTCTCTGTAGACTTCTAACAATTAATAAAGAAATGAGTATGAAAAAAATAGCAATTATACTATATACAGCTCTTATCAGCATTTTTATGGTCGGCTGTACAGATTTGAAAGAAGATATTTTGAATGAACAAGATAGTTCGCAAGTCATCTCTGACAGTCAGAATGCAAAAATGATCGTTGCTCCTGCATACGCTTACTTAAGAGATTTGCAAAGTCGAAGTGGTGTGTGGTTGGTGCTGGAGAGTGTAACAGACGAACTCGCTTTCCCCACGCGGGGAACCGATTGGAACAATGCTGACTACCGAACATTGTTTACGCATGAGTACACCAGCAAAAACGGTTATATCAAAAATACATGGAACAGCTTCATGCTGGGAATAACAAAATGCAACGTGGCATTGCAATATCTTACCAAGTTGGAACAAACCGATGAGATAAAGAACTATGTGAATGAAACCCTGTTTATCAGAGCGTTATGCATGTATCATCTGATGGATTGCTTCGGACATTTCCCTATGCGTGAATATACTGAAACAGATTATTCCGTTCTACCCACGATACTAAGCAGAGAAGAAGCTTTGACCAGAATAGTGGATGAATTAAAAGCCATTATTCCTCTCTTGAAGGAGAAAGGGGATGTACCTTACGGAAGAATCACCAAAGCTGCTGCCCAAACTCTTTTGGCTAAAGTCTATCTGAATTACCAAGTATACACCGGTACGGCTCCTACCTTCAGCGATGGACAAAGCAAGTGGGCAGAAACTATTGCACAATGCGATAGCATTATCAACTCTGGAAAATATACGCTGGCCGATGATTTTTGGAAGCTATACTTAGCTTATAATGAAACATATTCGGATCAGACAGAAACTATCTTACCTATTATATTCAACAATAGCGTAGGCTTAAAAGGTATTCCGTGGCTTAACATCACGTTGCATTACAACCAAAAGTTTGGAAATTTCAGTATGTGGAATGGCTGTTGCACTACACCTACATTCCTCAATACATGGGATACTACCGACCCTCGCTATCAGGACAATCGCCTAAAAAGTCAGGTAGGTTTCAATCTGGGTATCCTCGTTGGGCAGCAATATTCAGCCAGTGGTGCAGAACTATTGACCCGAACCGGAGCAAAACTAATCTTCACACCCGAGTTTAGCATTCAAAATTCGTCGGAAGCTCAAGGAGCACGTGTAGTTAAATATGCTCCTGATCCAACGTCAACGTATGGTAGCAACAGTGAAAATGATTTCCAATACTACAGATTGGCTGATATTTACCTGATGAGGGCAGAAGCTAAATACCGTTCGGGAGATATTGACGGAGCATTAGCAGATATTAACACGTTAAGAAGTAAAAGAAACGTTGCCACATATCAAAAAGAGGATCTCAATCTGGAAAAAATATACAATGAACGCGGATATGAGTTCTATTGGGATGGCCCTTCACGACGTAATGACATGGTGAGATTCAATCGTTACTCTGAAGCACGATATGAAAAACCTGCTTCAGAAGCCTATAAGATTCTGCTTCCTATTCCCATCAGTGCCAAGGAAGCTAATTCGAACCTGGATCAAAATCCTGAATACGAATAAAAGGCACAGTTATAATTATGTTTAAGTAAAAGAGAGCAGACGTCAAGGAAGGCTGGTTTAAAAAAGCCTTTTTAACCAGCCTTTCCTTGCAGTCTCAAATCTTTTTCACAACCTTTGGGATTGTGAAAGCAAAATAGATCGAATAACATGAAGAAATACTTTCTGCAGCTTATTATTGCCTCTTTCCTTTCGCTCAATGCCTATTCTTCTCTTCAGGCACAAGAGACCAAATTTAGCCTACCAACATGGATAGAGAAAGCTGTGTTTTACCAAATTTACCCACAAAGTTTTCAAGATACAAATGGCGACGGCATCGGAGATATACAAGGAGTCATCAATCGGTTAGATTATGTGAAATCTATTGGTTGCAACACCGTATGGTTAAACCCTTGCTTTCATTCGGCTTTTATGGATGCCGGCTATGATATAATCGACTTTTATCGTGTAGCTCCCCGCTACGGGACCAACGATGACTTACGCAGATTATTTGAAGAAGCTCATCAACGAAACATGAGAGTTATCCTCGATCTTGTGGCAGGACACAGCTCAGATCAATCTCCTTGGTTCAAGTACTCTCAACGCAAAGAACAGAATCCGTATAGTAATCGGTATATATGGACGAACGATTCGACTATCCGACCGGAGAAATTCGTTGCCGGCAAATTTGAGCGCAACGGAACATACAGAAAAAATTACTTCGACTGCCAACCGGCTCTGAACTATGGCTACGGAGAACCCGACCCTGCACATCCTTGGGAAGAGCCGATTACAGCCCCGGGCCCCACGGCCATGCGCCAGGAATTAATACACATCATGGATTATTGGATGCAAATGGGGTGCGACGGCTTCAGGGTAGATATGGCCGGTTCATTGGTCAAGAATGATCCTCAATTAGTAGGAACAACGGAACTATGGCACGAGGTACGTCAGCATTTTCAAAGCCTGTACCCTGACGGAATCTTACTCGCCGAATGGGGAAATCCACAAAAGGCAATTAAAGTAGGCTTTATGATGGACTTTATCATCCATTTTGGCAACACAGGCTATGATCGCATGATGTTCAACCAAGTTGGCACTTCCCGACGAGATACCTGTTATTTTGACCTGAAAGGTGTAGGCAATCCCGATCCATTCATCAATAACCTTTATGATTGCCTCAAGGTGATAGGTGATAAAGGCCACATCTGCATCCCAACCGCCAATCATGATTTTCAGCGGGCAAACTGCGGACCACGTAATACGCCGGAACAACTAAAAGCTTCACTTGCTTTCTTCCTGACCTTGCCGGGAGTACCTTTAATCTATTACGGTGATGAGATAGGAATGAAGTTTATCGACGGATTACCCAACAAGGAAGGAAGTATGCTGTCCAAAGGCAATCGTGCAGGCTCACGTACTCCTATGCAATGGGATTCTTCTCCCGGAGCGGGTTTCTCCACTGCATCCATAAAACAATATTATCTTCCGATTGACACTTGTGCCAACCGCCCTAACGTGGAACAAGAAGAAAAAGACTCACTATCTCTGCTTAATTATGTACGCCGTTTACTGGAACTCCGCAAAGAACACCCTGCTCTGGCTTGTCGTGGAGAAATACAGTTCTGGCAAGAAGGGAGCGACAAATACCCTTTGGTATATGAACGCAAAGAAGGCTCTGAACGTATATTAATCTGTATCAATCCTTCGGGTAGAACTGTCAAAACGGAAAGAAGCTACACCCGTTCTTTCCGCAAGCTGACTCCTCTCTTAACAACAGGCGGCAATACTGAACAGAGAATAAAACTGAAAGGGAAAAAGCTTCAACTAAGTGTTCCTCCCTTGTCCATAGGCATTTATAAAATACAATAACCACCATGAAAAAGTACATCCTTTGTTTATTTTCTCTTATCGCAATCGGAATCCATGCGCAAGACCCGTGGAAGATAAAAGTGACTGATATAAACCCTGATAATTACTACGGAGTGACCGTAGCCAATGGAATGCTGGGTCTTGTTTCCTCACCGGAACCACTACGCACAAGCAGTGTGGTGCTGGCAGGTAGTTACGACAAGTATGGACGGGGAAGAGTTAGCAATTTCTTAAACGGTTTCAATATGCTCAATACTTCACTCTCTATCAATGGCAAAACGATTCGTAGAGAGAATATCAGCAACTTTACGCAGGAGTTGGACATGAAGCAGGCAATGCAGCGCTCTTCATTTAGTTTCGAAGACAAGGCAGAAGTTACCTATTCCTACCTTGCGCTACGCCAACTACCCTACTGCGCCATGTTGGTCGTGGAAATCACCCCTCGCACAGATATCACCATCGGAGTAGCAAACATACAAGAAACCCCGGACGCCTTTCGCAACAATCAGATGTACTTCAATGAAATAAATCGTCAACATGCATCGATTAAGTTATTATCAACTCAGGCAGAAAGTCCTACAGGAAAACTGGAGATATGTGCCTCCTCCGCATTCATCTTTCCGGAATCGGCAGATGATGAACCACGAGTGATGCATAGCACACCAAACAATAATAACCACAACATGCGTTTTTCTAAGCAGTTAAAGAGTGGTGAAACATACCGATTCTGTGTTGTTGGTTCTACAATCACTTCAGCACACCATCCTGACCCAATGAATGAAGCAGAACGACTGACCATTTTTGCCTACCTCGAAGGATACGAAAGGCTGATTCAGCGACATACCGACCAGTGGAACGAATTATGGCAAAGCGACATTGAGATTGAAGGTGACGCGCAGTCCCAACAAGATGTTCACAGCATGATCTATCATCTATATTCCTTCGTACGCGAAGGATCAGCACTCTCTATCTCCCCAATGGGATTATCGGGTCTAGGTTATAACGGCCATATCTTCTGGGATGCTGATACTTGGATTTTCCCCGCCTTGCTGATGTTGCAACCTAAACTGGCCGAATCATTGATTGATTATCGCTTTAACCGCTTGGAAGCAGCTAAGCAAAATGCCTTTGAACATGGCTACAAAGGAGCGATGTATCCATGGGAAAGTTCTGACAGCGGGTTCGAAGAGACTCCCGTATGGGCATTATCCGGAACCTTTGAACACCACATTTCAGGCTGTGTAGCCCTTGCAGCATGGAATTATTATCGGGTAACACAAGATCGCAACTGGCTTGAAACGAAAGGTTTCCCCATCTTAGAATCTACTGCAAACTTTTGGCTAAGTAGAGCGGAAGCAGATAACGAAGGCACTTATCACATCCGCAATGTAGTGGCTGCAGACGAATGGGCAGAGAATGTAGACGATAATGCCTATACTAACGGAGTAGCGAAAGTCAATTTAATGGCAGCCACACAAGCTGCTCGTATACTGAAACAACCACTTAACACTCAGTGGGAAAAAGTTGCATCCAAACTGCTCATTCTTCAATTTGCAGATGGAGTGACACAAGAGCATAGCACTTACAAAGGAGAGAAAATAAAACAGGCCGATGCCAATCTGTTGGCTTATCCCTTGGGACTTATATCCGATCCGGCACAGATAAAGAAAGATTTGGCGTTTTATGAAGTACGTGTTCCCGAGAAAGACACTCCTGCGATGACTCAGGCCATTTTCTCTCTGCTCTATGCCCGTCTGGGAAATGCAGAAAAGGCTTGGCATTTCTTTCAGGATGCTTACTTACCGAACCTGAATCCACCTTTTCGGGTGATAGCTGAAACGAAAGGCGGTACAAACCCTTACTTCGTAACAGGTGCAGGTGGTGTGCTTCAAAGTATTATGATGGGATTCGGAGGATTGGAGATTACTGATAATGGAATAATACAGATAAAATCTACTCTCCCACCTCATTGGAAGAAACTTACTTTGAAAGGTATTGGAGCAAAACGAGAGAAATTCCTAATTCAGAAGAAGTAACCGACTGACGAAGTTTAAGTAGTGCCCGATGCAACAAGTTTCGGGCAGACTGATAGTTCATGCCCAGCAATGCCGGAATCTCACTAAGTGGAACTTCCTGAATATAATAAAGATAAACAGCTTCACGTTGACGAGGCGTTAACTCTTTCAACGCTAACGCTAACTGTCGGCGCTGTTCATCGCTATAATCCGACTCGTCTTCATCATCAGAATGGGGGTGCGCCAAAAGTTCAATTTCAAAGCGTACATCTTCTTCTTGATTATCCAGTGAAAGTAGCATTCTTGTTTGCAACTTATTGATAAGCGCACGCTTCATAGCCATAAAAAGATAGCCTTTCACATAATCCGTATCACTTAAGTTAGCACGGTTCTGATGCAACTTCACAAATACATCCTGAATGGTATCCTTCACCAATTCCTTGTCAGCAGTGATTTTCTTTCCGTAAGCGTACATTGCATCCGAATACAGATGAAAAAGTCGGGCAAAAGCATCCCTATCTCCGGCCAGAAAATCTTGCCAAAGAGTCTTTTCTTCAGAGAGCGGATTACTGGTATTCATGAATTAATCATAAAACGATCTATTTATTGCCTTAAACGCATTATTATAATAGGCTTTACAAAAATGAGTATTATTTCCGGAACATCCAACTTTAACAAGAACATTTGGAAATAAAAAACCCCGGAGGTGGTGATACACTCCGAGGTTCAGACACTAAAAAAATTATCTATGGAAACTTGTCTGTTTTAGAATCTCATGCCTAAGGTCAATAGAACCTGACTCTTTGTATTTGTTACTTTGGTTGAATTAAGGTATAGTTCATCAAAAGCATAAAAGTCTTCCTTGTATGTGCTATATTGATAAGCTAAATCAGTATAAAACACTTGCCCACGATAGCCAACACCTATGGTATAGTTATTAGTAGAAGCCGCATTCGCAAAATCAGTATCTGTATTGATAGAATTATAGGCAAGATTTTTATAAGCATCATCTTTGAAAGCTGCTGAAATATAATTATAGCCCAAACGAAACGCAAATTCCGGTATTACTTTATACTCTGCGCCAACACGAAACGTACTTACTCCTTTTGTCATGTCTTTAACCGTACCGTTTTCATGATCAAACCAAGAGCTGCCATAATCAGGGTCACGGAATTTCATGGTAGAGTAATCTTGATACTCATATTCTGCTCCAAAAGCCAAATTAGTGCCAATTGTATAGCCTAAACTCAGATTATACTTCCAAGGAGTACGTAAGTCAAAATCACGAGACATATCTCTGTTGTTTAAAGCTTCGTATGTATCAATATCCACAGGAGTGGTAGTTGATCCACCATTCAGAAATACGTCTGATTCTAATCTAGCACTGGTATCCAAGGTCAGTTTGTAGAATGTCGGGGTATGTATGGCAAGCCCAATGCGTAAAGGCAATTCTGCAAATGGACGAAGAATAGCACCCAATTTAAAATCAAAACCTGAACCTGTTATATTATTCCAACTCTGCAAATTATACCCCTCCCCATTACCATAATCTTCATCATAAATAGAATATTTACGATAGTTCACATCATAAGCACCAATGGTAAAACCTAAATAAAGACGATCGCTAAAGTTAAATGCGACATTAAAATCATACTGATCAACACCACCCGACTCTTTGGAATGGAATTTAGCATCCGGACCATACGGTAAGTAAGAAACAAAATCATTACCATCTTTATCAATTAAATAACCCTGCCATCCCAATGCAGATAACCAACCAACACTACCATCGTTAAAAGCATCATTACCGCTCAATTCAGCAGTCGTATTATTAGCCTGATTAGTCATTTGGTTGACTTGAGACAAGAGTGCATTATCCGGTCCTTCATTTATCAGCCCTTCCATCGACATATTCTTATTCAGCGATTTCGAGCGGTGATAATTAAATCCAAAATTCACATATCTCAGTGGAGTTGTATTGCCTATTTTGGAAGAAAAGACAAATCCAACATTATCAAACGTAAAGCGATTTCTATCAGAGTTCACTGTATTCGCTCCATAAGTACTTTCAGTTCCGATAGTTGAGAAACTAATTGTTCCCATCACATCATTGCTCCGGTAAATACCGATACCAGCCGGATTAGTGCCAATGGTGGATATATCTCCACCTAAGGCCCCCATAGCTCCTCCCATGCCAACGAAACGAGCAGTTCCGTTTAAATCTTTATCCGTGAGTTTAGCAGCATCATATACTGTTTGCGCACCAGCACTTGTAGCGACCAATAAGGCAAACATTGCCACACTCGTTATCTTTTTCATAATTCCTTCTTTATAATTACTACTTACTTTTTACACTTCTATCTTCTTCCCCTGCTTGATGATCCACCACTGCTACTGCCACTACTTGATCTGGAAGAGCTTCCCGCTGAAGAGCTACTACCACGGGAAGAACTTGAACTACTACTACTTGGGGAATAACTTCTAGAAGAAGAACCGCTATTATAAGAAGAACGCCTGCTGCTTTCACCCGAAGAGTAACTGCGTGTAGGAGTAGAAGATGAACTTCCACGAGAATAAGAAGAACTTCTTACAGTACCTTCTGAATTACTCCGTGTTGAGGAATATGTCGACGAAGAAGATCTGCGAGAACTACTACTAGTTCCACTGCCTACTTCTTCGTAAGTGATACGGCTACGAGTACTACTCGGACGAGTATAAGTTGTTCTGCGTGATGAAGAAGCATCTGTACGAGTGGTTACACCCGGACGTTCACCTGTTTCACGAATTCCAACTACTCTACGGTTCGACGTACGAGTCGATTGGTTACCATCACTGTAACTACGACGAGCTGTTGAGCCGGTAGCATAACTTGAACGGCGGGGAGATCCACCTGATGAATAATCTCCTACTGAACGACGGTTTGTATACACACGATTATTATTGGCCCAATGACCACCTCCACCATTCCAATAGCCCGGATAATAGTTGTAACCACCCCAGCCCCAATACCAAGAACTGCCATAATAACCACCCCAATAATCAGAGTACCATCCTCCATAATAATAAGGATATCCCCAACCATAACCAAAGGAGTTATAACGCCAGTCCCACCACAGTCTATTAGTGAACGTAGGGAATGCGTAAGCATACATACCGTCAGTATATACATTCCAGTCCCATGAATTGGTGCCGTAAACGATATCCCAATAAAGCGGACTGCTGATTGATATCGCATAACGAGGATTGCGGAAACGGATAATACGTTCGGCATATTCATAATCATCTTCCGAACCATTAAAGCCGCTCACCCACTCGCCATCCAAATCGGATTGCTCCTTTTCCTTCACATACAAAGTATCATCCTCCATCACGAAGTCATTATCAGAAGAATCGTAACGACGGTTATATTCATCTACATCACGCACATTTCCTTTGCTATCCTGAACTACCACAGCAGTAGCCGGAGTTGCATAGACACGAGTAGTAGTGGTAACTCCTTTCTTTTTTTGTTCTGAAGAAGTTTTTTCTTCCTGAGCCGCTTTATCATCCTTTTTTGGTGTAAAATAAAGGTCGTCATAGCTTTGTGCCATTATAGCCAAGGGTAGGCACAAGGCAATTAGCAATAAAAAAACAATCTTTTTCATAATCTCACGGTTTATATAGTTACTAATTCTATTTCTTCACGTTACAAAGATAAACAAGGCATATCCTATAACTAAGAGATTTTCCCCAATTAATTATAGGGATTTCCCTAAATACCCTATCTTTGCGATTGATGACAGGCTTTCTTTCTCAAAAAGAATAACAGTAAGGTCTATAAGCTTGTTTATTAACGATTAATAAAATTCTCTCAATGAAGTATTTAGAATTTATCTTCCATACGAATCCTTGTACCGAAACCGCAAACGATGTATTATCGGCTGTTTTGGGCGAAGTGGGATTTGAAAGTTTCATAGAATCCGAAGGTGGATTGACGGGTTATATTCAACAAAATATCTTTGATGAAAAAACGCTAAAAGAGGCGATTGCTTGTTTCCCGATAGAAAATGCAAACATTGACTACTCTTGGCAGGAAGCAGAAGATAAAGATTGGAATGAAGAATGGGAAAAAAACTTTTTTCAGCCGATAGTGATTGACAACAGATGTGTGATTCACAGCACTTTCCATCAGGATGTTCCTCCAGCGGAATATGATATTGTGATCAATCCTCAAATGGCATTCGGAACGGGACACCACGAGACAACAAGCCTCATCATCAGTGAATTGCTGGATGGTGACTTGAGTGAGAAGTCATTGCTCGATATGGGATGCGGCACTTCCATCCTGGCCATCTTGGCTCGCATGCGTGGAGCGCACCCCATTACCGCGATCGACATTGACTCATGGTGCGTGAATAACTCAGAAGAAAATATTGCTTTGAACGGCATGACGGACATCACCGTAGAATTGGGAGATGCATCCACACTAAAAGGCAAAGGTCCCTTTGATGTCGTCATCGCAAATATCAACCGAAATATACTACTCAACGATATGGAAGCTTACGTAGCTTGCATGAAAGTACAAGGTGAACTCTATATGAGCGGTTTTTATACCGAAGATATTCCTTTGATCAGAGAAGAAGCCGAAAGACTAGGACTACAGTTTATCGAAAGCAAGGAAAAAAATAATTGGGCGGCTGTGAAATTTCTGCTGGCATAGACGGTATCATGTACTAATTTATAACCATTAGCTACAAGCGATGATCTTATACATTCAACACACTGAAGTTATAACATCCACAAAAAACAAGTAATTTGTTAAAATTTAAGGCTATCATTTATTGGATAGCGAGCGCTCTAAGTTCATCTATCGAACCATTAAAGACATTTAAGTCCACCTCCTCTTTTATTCCCTCCACAGTACCCACATCGGTATGTTGCCAAAAATCCCATTTACCTTTGTAAGCAACGGAATCGACATAATAGTGTGCAATCCAATATGGGTAAGCATCAAATGAAGGGTCATCCAGATACTTTGTTTTAAATTTATAAGAGGTATAAAGAATCGGTTTCACACCGTAATGGGCCTCTATGCGATTGAGCCATATTTTGAGACTTTCTTGCAACTCTTTCTTATTCTTTCGACCAGTCAATTCCACATCAAGTACCGGAGGCAAATCTCCCGCTTGAAGTTTCACCGTTCGAATAAAAAAATTAGCTTGCTTCAGCGCATCCGCTTTGGGAGAAAAAAAGTGATAAGCTCCACGAATAAAGCCGTATTTACGGGCAAGGGCGAAGTTTTGCTCAAAGGCATCATCAGCCAACATTCTCCCTTCAGTGGCCTTCATGAAGATAAATTGTATCGGGTAATCAGTTTCATTGGTTAAGAGCAATTTCTCCCAATCAATTCTACCCTGATAATGTGATACATCAATGCCGTGCACATCGTAACAGCAAGGTATACATACTCCGTACTCTTTTTGAGTATGGCACGGCTTCCATCTATATGCATACGGACGAATAAAAAAGTAATAGAAACTGGCGGCAAAAGCAAATACAACCACAATAGCAAGCAGATTGCGAAACCACACCGGCATGGTGCGAACTGCCTTCTTCCGCTTACGTTTATTGATAGAACGTGGCTTAGCAACCACTTTTTTCTTGGGTGCACGTCCGCGTGATGTCGTTGTTGGTCCGGTCATATATAATAAGGTAGCAACATAAGAGCCGATAACAAGCTGAATTATTTCTGCTCATTATCGGCTACTTAGTATCAATAAATTTATTTAGCTTGTTCTAATTGCAAAGTCTTGGTAGGCTGATCGCAAACTTCCGTCGGACCAAAATATTGTATCGGCCCGGGATAAACATAAGCTGTTTCAATGGCCCAATTATCGCGTTTAGCAACAAATTCTTTAAATGGAGCACCATCAAGCTTCACCAATGCTTTTTGTATCACTGATTTCATTTCGCCATGACGACGTTCCATATTCATCATCATCGTGATGGGCACACCTCCTGCAATCCATTCGGCAGCAGGTGCTGTTGTATTACGCACTGAAGACATATAACCTGTTTTCCCGTTGGCAATCAGCATGGAAGCTGTGTAACCTAAAGAATAACAATAATCCGCATCATAGTTAGACGGAGCTGCGCAACGTCCTTCGTAACCGAAGAAGTGATGTTGAGCTGCAAACTTTCCAACGAATTTACCTTCAGCTTTCCACTGTGTAAGTTTAGTTGCTACCATTTCAGACAATAACTTTTCTGTTTCGATCAATGAAACCTGTACGTTTCCATGAGGATCTCTATCCAATGTCAACTGACGGGCAACACCTTCGGGCAGACTAGCATAAATTTCCGCATTGGAGGCTGAAAGTTTAGAGATGATATAATCTCGTTGATGAGATTTCTTAATATGAGAGAATTCTTCAGCATTGACAGCTAGGAAGTCATTCAGTTCCGAAATCAGTCTCTTCATAGCCGGAATAAATTCAATCAGACCTTCCGGAATCAGAACCGTACCGAAATTATTGCCTTGAGCAGCTCTGTTGGCTACAATTTGAGCGATGTATGTAACAACATCATCCAAAGACATATCCTTAGCTTCTACCTCTTCAGAAACAATACAAACATTAGGTTGTACTTGCAGAGCACACTCCAAAGCAATATGAGAAGCCGAACGTCCCATCAACTTAATAAAGTGCCAATATTTACGAGCCGAGTTACAGTCACGTTGAATGTTTCCAATCACTTCAGAGTAAACCTTGCAAGCAGTATCAAAACCAAAAGAAGCTTCGATCATTTCATTCTTCAAATCACCATCAATGGTTTTGGGACAACCGATTACCTGTACGCCATACTTCTTAGCGGCATAATATTCAGCCAATACGCAAGCATTTGTATTCGAATCATCTCCACCGATAATTACAAGTGCTTTAATGCCCAATTCCTTTAAGATCTCGTATCCTTTGTCAAACTGATCTTCAGCCTCCAATTTGGTACGACCTGAACCAATGATGTCAAAACCTCCCGTGTTACGATATTCATCAATGATGTCTGCAGTCAGTTCCATATAGTTATGATCAACCAATCCGCCGGGGCCAAGGATAAAGCCATAAAGTTTGCTATCGCCATTAAGTTTTTTAATGCCATCAAATAAACCTGAAATAACATTGTGTCCACCCGGTGCTTGTCCACCGGACAAGATTACACCTACATTCACTGCAGGGAAATCAATGGCTTCAGCAGATTCAACAAACTGAATCAATGGCATTCCGTATGTGTTTGGAAATAATTGTTTGATTGCCTCCTGATCGGCCACCGATTGAGTTGCTGCACCTTCGCTCACTTTGACAGTTCCTTTCAAAGCTTTTGGAAGCTTAGGCTGATATGCAGCCCTTGCAATTTGCAATGCACTTTTAGTCATCTTTTCTATTATATTTAAAGGGGTTAGTAAGTTCAATCTAAATAACGCTGGCAAATTTCGCTTTTTTTTCTGGATTATAAAAGCATGAACGACTCAAAACAGAATATTTGCACAAGAAAAAGTATACAACATAACTAATTTGTAACACACAGATGACATATCAGAACAAAATAAAGTTTTTCACTCATAAAATCGTTATTATTCTCACTGAAAAGTTGTTAATTCCTCTTTTTTATGCAATATTTGCGTTCAATATTAAAAGGAGAAATACTAGAGGGAGAAAATCGATTCGCTTGTAGCGAATAACTTCCAACAAAGTAGCTCTAAGCACTGCTATCATTAGTTGTGAAAGTCAGCGTTATAATCGCACGAAAATATTTCACTTTAGGCCAAACAAACGGAACATTAATTATTTCTTTATGGAACTTTTAAATCTTATTTTAATTGCTCTGGGAGTCAGCATATTTATTATGGTGGTTTATTTTATTGTTGACATCAAAAAATTCGGCAATAAACAACATCTTTTGCTTGTTGCACTCTTTGTTCCGTCAGTACTATGTGCTCAATATCAAACAGCAGATAATACCGTTATCTATTTCAGATATTATGAAAATCAAAAGAATAAGTTGGAATACACTGATCCGGAGAACAATATTACTTTCAGATTCATCCCCGATTATACCGCTTGGGGAATATCTATTACAAACAATTCTGCAAAAACAATCAGAGTCGATTGGAACAACGCACAATTTATTATATCTGGCAGAGCATCCGGCATTTTAATAGAGAATGAAATCAACAGTGAAGAGACCAATATCGAAAACATCAGTTATATAAAAGAGCACGCCTCTATTTCATCAAGAATAATACCCACTGTTTTATATAAAAAAGGAAGGATATTCGACAATAAAAAGGCAAGAAGTAAGAATAGAAAAATATCTTCAACTATTGTTATTCCCATCAAAATAGATAATCATTCAAAGAAATATCTTACATTTGATTTTATAGCTGAACTCAAAGGAATGAGCCGATAGCTGTTAAAAAAACAACAAACATTCGCCAAAACCAAAGAAAGTCTCTATCTTTGCTGAATTATATTTTTAACCAATCACATTAAACGTAAAGATTATGGCAAGCAGAAGAGAACTTAAAAAGAATGTAAACTATATCATTGGTGAATTATTCAGTGAATGCGTAGTAAGCGTCAACTGCATACCGGGCACTGACAAGACAAAAGCAGATGAGCTAATGTTGAGCATTCTAAAAGTTCAAGATGATTTTATCAGTCGTATCAGCCACACCGAGCCGGGAAACGTAAAAGGATTCTATAAGAAATTTCGCGAAGATTTCAATGCTAAAGTCAATGATATCATTGACGCAATAGGAAAACTCAACTGAACAAGAGGTTAGAATGAGAAAGGCAATCTACGGTTTTATCTATCACCGCATATTGGGATGGAAAGAAAAAGCAACTGCGCTTGATTTGAATAAATGTATTGTTTGCGCTGCACCCCATACTACCAATTGGGACTTGTTTATTGGTAAGCTTTTTTACGGCTCTATCGGCAAGAAAACCAGCTTCATGATGAAAAAAGAATGGTTCTTCTTTCCTGTAGGAATTCTCTTTAGAGCTGTAGGAGGCATTCCGGTCAACAGAGGACGCAAATCATCATTAGTAGATCAAATGGTGGCACACTTTGCAAATAGCGAAAGATTTCACTTGGCCATCACTCCGGAAGGTACCCGCAAAGCCAACCCTAATTGGAAAAAAGGATTTTATTACATTGCTTTAAAGGCACAGATTCCCATTGTTTTGGTAGCCATTGATTATCAAACAAAAACAATCACTGCCGAAAAATCCATCTTTCCGTCGGGCGATATAGATAAAGATATGCGAGAAATTAAGTTATACTACAAACAATTCAAAGGCAAACATCCTGAAAATTTCTCTATAGGAAAAATAGAATAGTTCTCGATAGCGCATAAAAAAGCAATGTCTTCCGATCAACTAAGAATATCAATGCTGCAAACAGATATTGTTTGGCAGGATAAAGAAGAAAATCTCCGTTTGCTCCGCGGCAAGTTGCAAAAACTCCGCGGAGAAACGGATCTTATTATATTACCTGAAATGTTTTCCACAGGTTTTAGCATGCAAAGTCATTCTTTAGGAGAGCCTGTTACCGGAAAAACAATCACGACTCTACAAGCTTGGGCCAACGAATATGCTGTGGCCATCGCAGGCAGTTATATCGCATACGATCATTCGACCTATTACAATCGTGCCTTTTTTCTTACTCCCGAAGGAGATTCTTATTACTACGACAAACGACATCTTTTCCGAATGGGTGGCGAATATGATTCGTTCTCTTCAGGAAGTAAAAGACTGATAGTACCTTATCGTGGATGGAACATCTGTCTGTTGGTCTGCTACGACCTTCGTTTTCCCGTATGGAGCAGAAATAGAAAGAACGAATACGATCTACTTATTTATGTGGCCAATTGGCCCGCTTCTCGCCGACATGTATGGGATGCATTACTAAAAGCAAGAGCACTTGAAAACATGAGCTACGTATGTGGAGTCAATCGCATAGGTAGTGATGGAAACGGCTTAAGTCACAATGGAGGAAGCGTACTTTACTCGGCCAGAGGTGAAGTGCTTACATCTATTCCTGATAATGAAGAGCACATCTCCACTACTAAAATTGACATTCAGTCCCTGCACCAATTTCGAGAAAAATTCCCCGCATGGAGAGACGCCGATAACTTTCAGTTAGAGGATTCGTCCGAAAGTCTTTAAATGTTAAAACCGTCTTCACTCTACAACAATATGCTAAAAAAGACGTTTTCATAAAGAACATCTTTTGTATATTTGTCGTTGAAAACAGTCACACGACTTTAATCTAACATAACTTAAAGGAACTTATGAAGACAAATCTTAGTTCTCAAATCACTCTCAACAGGGTCTCCCCCAGATACTACAGACCTGAGAATGCATTTGAGAAATCGGTATTAACCCGATTTGAGAAAATTCCTACAGACATTTATGAATCTGTAGAAGAAGGTGCTAAACACGTTTCAAACGAAATAGCCCAAGTCATTCGCGAAAAACAAAAGGCAGGGCGCTTTTGCGTACTGGCACTCACGGGTGGAAGCTCTCCACGTAATGTTTACTCCGAATTGATTCGCTTGCACAAAGAAGAAAAACTTAGTTTCCGCAACGTAATTGTATTCAATCTGTACGAATACTATCCACTTAGTCCGGATGCCATAAACAGTAATTTCAATGCATTAAAAGAGATGTTTCTGGATCATGTCGACATTGACAAACAGAACATCTTTACTCCCGATGGCACTATTGCCAAAGATACCATTTTTGAATATTGCCGCCTTTACGAACAACGCATCGAAAGCTTTGGAGGAATTGACATCGTACTGTTGGGCATCGGACGTGTAGGTAACATTGCGTTCAATGAACCGGGGTCGCGCCTGAACTCTGCTACCAGACTGATTTTGCTCGACAACGCCTCGCGCGATGAAGCAGCAAAAACATTCGGAAGTATAGAAAGCACACCCGTCAGTTCCATAACCATGGGAGTATCTACCATCCTCGCTGCAAAGAAAATCTTACTTATGGCATGGGGAGAAGATAAAGCCGGCATGATCAAAGAATGTGTGGAAGGAGCTGTGATAGATACCATACCGGCATCTTATCTGCAGACGCACAACAACGCACAAGTAGCGATAGACCTTTCTGCCGCAGCCAATCTGACTCGCATTCAGCGTCCATGGTTGGTTACCGCTTGCGAATGGAACGATAAGCTGATCCGTAGTGCCATTGCATGGCTTTGCTCACTAACCGGAAAACCTATACTGAAATTAACCAATAAGGACTATAACGAAAACGGCCTGAGTGAATTACTGGCATTGTATGGTTCGGCCTACAACGTGAATATCAAGATATTCAATGATTTGCAGCACACCATCACCGGATGGCCCGGAGGTAAACCGAATGCAGACGACACCTATCGTCCTGAGCGGGCAAAACCTTACCCCAAACGTATCATTGTCTTTTCACCACATCCTGACGATGATGTGATCTCGATGGGTGGAACAATCAGACGCCTCGTAGAACAGAAACATGAAGTGCACGTGGCTTATCAAACTTCGGGAAACATAGCTGTAGGTGACGAAGAAGTAATACGCTTTCTTCATTTTATCAATGGCTTCAACCAGTTATTCATGAACAGTGAAGATAAGGTTATCAGTGAGAAGTATGCCGAAATCCGTGACATATTGAAAGACAAGAAAGATGGAGATATGGACACGCGCGACATCTTAACCATCAAAGGATTGATTCGTCGGGGCGAAGCACGCACAGCTTGTACTTACAACAATATTCCGCTGAATCGTTGCCACTTCCTCGATTTACCTTTCTACGAGACCGGTAAAATACAGAAAGATCCGATTAGCGAAGCCGATGTTCTTATCGTTCAGAAACTACTTCAGGAAGTAAAACCTCATCAGATATTTGTAGCAGGAGACCTGGCCGACCCGCACGGCACTCACCGTGTTTGCACCGATGCCGTCTTTGCAGCCATTGATTTGGAAAAAGAAGCAGGAGCCAAATGGTTGAAAGAATGCCGCATCTGGATGTATCGGGGTGCATGGGCTGAATGGGAAATAGAAAATATAGAAATGGTCGTTCCTATCAGTCCGGAAGAGTGCCGTGCCAAACGAAATTATATCCTGAAACA
>DBTL01000116.1:3442-6686 GCA_002307035.1 Bacteroides sp. UBA1317 | reverse complement strand
ATATTACCACTAATTTATCAGGAGGTGCACTTGGATACTTTTCTACAAGAAGTATTGTTAAGAAGGCCAGACTAATTCCGTAAGACAAAGACTATTTAGATGCAACAGCACAAGTAATACTATTTTAGCACAATACATTCGGCATATGATTTACGAATGCCATCAGCTACTTGATGCTGTAAGCCATTTTTCCAATAAAAAACACGAATATCGTATTCTTACATCATGAAATGGCACCATTTTTTTTAGATGGAAATCTTTTCTTCTTTTTCCGCTATTTCTATAAGCTTCTCGAAGGCCGAGGAACGCAGTCGCTCCATTGCCAAAGCTTTACGAAGGCGCAGGTTCTCTTCTTTTAGACACGCCTCAGCACTCTGTTCTTCCTTCTTCATCTGCTCCAAATTAATGATTTCAGCGGGCAAAGATAGCAATTCGGACTCTAAGGGATATCGCTTGAGCCAACAATGGAGCGTGCTCCGGTCAATCCCCCATTTCAGGGAGATACTGCTTTTGCTAGATCCACTCAAATAATAATCCCGAAGAACCTCAAGCTTGAAAGGTTCGGATGATAAAACAGGCTTCTTTCTACTTTTTGTCATTGCTTATTGATTTTAATCTCGGCCAAGGAGTGACAAGTAAAACCCGTGTAAGAAATCATTCAAGCAAGTCCCTCCCCGAGTCCGCGCGGAAGCAGTAGCCGGTCGGCAACTTGATTCACCATCCTTTCTCTTGATATGCCCCATTTCCAAGCGTAAGGATATTACGCTATGCCATTTTTATCATAAGTTCCGGAAGACGACTTTAATAAAAGTAGCCTTTGAAAGTACCCAAACATTCATGACATAATAGAGGGATTCAGTGTTTAAGCGCAAGCATTATTTATTACAGCATATATCAGAATAAAGGCAATGCTTTTATGGGGCTACCCACACGATTCGTTATAGAACCGTTTTATTATATATGAATGTATATTCTATTCACCTCTGGAAAATTGAAATGAAGTATTATTATTTCGGGTTAATTGATTTTCTGAAGCATCCGCTATAGAAATATCAAATGACAAATTTACACTTCCTGTTCCAGCTCCCATGTTCAAACCATTATAAGGAACAAATATGTTAAAGTCCGTAAACGTACATCGCTCATAGTTAGAAGTTCCGTAACCGTAAAATTGCAAGTTATTACCATGTGAATCATGCAATTCAGTCGTATTATCAGCATAGTAAAAATACGCATACACATATATAGTCTTTCCGTTCATATTATTAACACTGAATTTCACATGAATCTTCATTCCTTTACATCCACTATTATAAACATTGTAATCAACCCATATATTTTCTATATCCGCACTTGGTTCTGTATTTCCATATTGTGTAATATTCACTCGTTTTGTATAATCTCCTGCTGAAATTACAAAATAATCTGTCCTTGTTGAGGAAGAAGAATTTTTTTCTAACCTTAAGGTTATTGTTTTTCCATATGAAGATGTATGTCCCCAACTCTCAGTATCAGTTGATATCCACCAATCCCCATCTGTACTAACCGAAATTTCAACCTCACCTCCTGATGCATTCATATAAATATCTTCATCGGAGACGTTTAAATACGAAACCGTTGCGTAATCTATGCCAATATCTGCCGCAACCGTATCTGCTTCTACAATCTCTTCTACAACTGTTGAGTCTTCTACTATAGTTGCATCATCAGCATCGTGAGTTGATTTTTTATTATTGATAATAAAAGCTACAACAACAACAGTAATTATCGCTAGTATAATAAACCATATACATCCATTGTAGGACGAGCCATTCTGATTTTGTGTTCCTCCATTATTAGAACGAGTGATAGAACCATCTTCATTTATCGTGAAAGATTTCTCAGCTTGTGAATTTCCAAGATTTTCCATCTTAAAATGCTGCTGCTATTCCAATTAATACTCCTAAGATGAGACATATACAGAACGCCCATAAACCAACCTGAGACCATTTTTTTTGTGTTTTAATAAAGGAGTCAAATGTAGTTGTACCTTGTTTTGCTTTCCAAGCCATCTGATTTCCATTAATGCCTAAAAGTATACATATTATCAATGAAATTATCCCACCTACATAAGGAATGAAATTAACAACAATAAATATTAATGGCCAATAAACGCCATTACTAACTCCCCATATCCAGTTAAAAAAGAAGGCACCCCAATTCCATTTATTCAACTCAGAATTTTGATTGCTATAAATTGAATGTCCAGACGAGCTAGAATAGAAGCCTGTCCTTTGAGTATTTTGACTTGACTGATAAGAATCATTTAATGTTGAAGGTCTATGAAATTCTCCATATTCATTAATAGCAGACGCACCTATATCTCCATTAACTTCGGACTCTTTTCTTACCATATCTTCAAAGTTGAACTTTGAAGCTGGTAACCATTGTCCATCCATACTTTCTTCAGTAACTAGAACATCATCAAGAAGTTCTAATTCGACAACTTGTTTAGCGGTATATGGTCCATAAGTATCTCCATCCATCCGCACATAGAAATTATAAGTAGCCATACTATTTTTAATCATTCCAAATGTATTTAACGGCATAATAGCCTCCAATTAATAATGGCGTTCCATAACCATTAGTACATGTTGCAATTGCTATGCAAATACCAATCACTACAATAGTCAAAATTACTTTCCAGAAAACATCCCAACCATCATCACTAGAAGAAGAAGTGGAAGCAGAATTCGTATTAGATGAAGATGTATTGTTGGTTGAATTGTTTTGTTCATGATTTGCTCGGATAACCTGACCAAATTCATCAATGCTATATTGCGAAGAATTTGATTGTGTTTTCGAATTTAAATGAACTTGACCGTACTCATCAACTCTAATATTAGAGTTTTGTTTTTCAGGAAAATAATAAGCTGAAAGTGGAGTCCAATTATGCTTTGTAACTTGTTTAACTTCGATATCATCAAACTCAAAGATATCCATACCCTCCAATTCCTGATATAAGTAAGAGTTAGGGGATATTTCGCCATCAATTTTAATGTTGTATCGGTTCATTACTAATTCTCTAATGAAGACTCATTTTTCGTTTGCATATTCTACCTCGATACTTGTTGTAACCTGAAGTGGATAAGAAAAAATCTCTGCCATTTCTCCTCCAATTTGAGGGTTATTTGTATTACATATTAGCGTATATTGAGATAGATTATGAATTAACCTTTGTGTATAATTTGCATTGTTACGATTG
>DBTL01000116.1:0-3178 GCA_002307035.1 Bacteroides sp. UBA1317 | reverse complement strand
GTAAATCTAATATCATTTTTACTGCGATTGTAGTAACAAAGTTTATGTCTGCAGAAATGCCCGGTTCAAAAGAGCCTACCTCACCCATATAAATGTGTGTATTAGCATTAACTCGTCCTGAAGATTCACCAAGAGCTACAACAAAATCAGTATATGCTGGCATGCCTTCGGGTAAACAATAGAAAATTTCTCCAGCAAAAGCTCTTTCCCAACAACCTATTGAGATAAATGGCATTTTGTACGATTTTGCAAGTTTCTTATCCGCATACAAATCTCCTTCTCTATTGTCTGCACAACCTACAATAATAGTATCTTCATTACAAAAATTATCAAGTAAATCCAATGAGACTTCTTGAATCATTTTATTCTCAGTCTGTACTTCTGCAAAAGGATTAATCTGTAGAATTCGTTCTTTTACAGCGGTCGTTTTAAATTTGCCTACATCTTGAACGCCACACTGATGGCGGCAAATATTATGATATCCCATTATATCCATATCGATTAAGAAGAAACGTCCTACACCTGCACGCGCCAATTCCATAGCGACAAGGCTTCCTACAGAGCCACAGCCAATGATTAAAGCACCTTTACGCAACATTATATCAGATTCCAAAATGCCTGTATTCCTTGAAAATATATCAATTTTTAACTGATATGGTTCAAGTTCACAAGCTTGATCTGCCGCGGTAAAGAAAGCAGCTTTATTGTCGATTGAAATTGTTGCTGCTTCTCCTTTATACATGTATATTGAACCTTCGCTCGATGCTTCATTATCTTCATTATGAACTTCTATATCAAAACAGAACAAGCTCTCTCCATTTTCAATTATTTCAATTGAAGATATTCCTTTTTGAACACACGTTATTTTATTCGTGTCATTGTCCACTGAGACTACTTTCTCGTCAGAGCTATTAACTAGTAACCTTTCAAAAATTCTTTCAAAACTATACGAAGTAAGAACTTTATCACCAAGCTTCAACTCTTTTGCATTCCAGTGACCATATATCAAATCATCTGGATTTGATTCTGTAGGACATGGAGAATAGAAGTGGCCTAATAAGATGGGTTTTAAACCTCCCATATCTTCTATAAGAGCATCCGCTGAAATGATATTATAATAATTACTCTCTTTATGATAATAGCCATAGAGAGGAGCGTTTCCTTGGCTTAAATCGCGAGGGAAACCCACTTTGGGCTTTATCTTTCCATTCATAAATTTATTACTATCTATTTTATTTCCCATATCAATATCATTGTTTGATTGTTAACTCAAATGTGTCTAAAATCTCCTGACTTTGAACGGTAACTTTTACATTCCCATTTTTCAATAATGTGATTTTTCCATCGTAATCAATGGTTGCAATTTTTTTGTTATCAACAGACCATGTCGGATTGACCAAGTTTTGATTATTTAAAAAAATCTTCATCTGAAAATTAGGATATTTGGAAATAGAAAGCCACCCTTTTTTGTTTTAAACAAATTATTTGATGATGGTTTTCTCACTGAATCTGTTATTATGACTTTACAAGAAATTTCTGTTCCTTCAAATTTTGCAACAGCAACTCCTTCCCCTTTTTGAAGAGCATTTACAACATTACCATCAATAATATTAAAGAACTGTTTTTGACGACTTTCCCATTTAAGAGTATCAATTTGCGGATTAGTTTCAATTTTTCTTTTCTCTCCGACACTTATATTTATTTTATTAATCCATTTGACATCTTTAAGAATTTTATTTTCACAATTCAATTCTTCTAGTGAATCTTTTTGGTCTTTCAATTTGATATTTATTGAACGTTCTATGGTAGTATCATCATTCGATTTTGGGTTCAAATCTCCAACCCAGTCTATCGTTTGTTTAAAAGTTGTATATATCGATTTGATGGTGAATCCAAACACAATAGAGGCTAGAACAATCAATAGGGTGGCTCTCCATTTTTTTTTTAAAATGTTTAGTACATCAATCACCTCATCAATAAAAGTTGTTTGTCTAATAAATTTTGGATTTTCTTGACTTTCGCCTGAATTATCTCGAATAATACTCTCAATATCAAGAGACATTTCGGCAACTTCTTGCTCTTGCTTAGGTCCATTATCAGCGCCTCTTGAGCTAACATTTCGCATCTTATTATTCTGTCGCGATACACAAGGATGCAAATTACTATCCTCTCCATCATAATACCTCAATTCAAAATACTCTTCAGGAATAATATCATCACCTACTTCAACACTTACTTTTTCATATGGTGGTCGATTGTTGCCTAATGAAGATTTCAATTTAGGCATATGATATATACCAAGTCTAAACTGTGGGTCAATATTAACCAAACCAGAAATCACACCTTTAGAATTCAATTTTGAGAAAGTAATATTTGTGCCATCATCTGTAGAAGAAAAATAATCCATACTTCCTGGATGACGATGCCATAAACCTAGTAAGTCTAAAGGTTCTTTATATTGGTTAGCAACTGATTGAGCTAAATAATTAACAAAAGCATCATCATACTCAAAGTATGCCCTTTCAAATATACAGTGAATACCTGGAGGTAATACTTCCATTACAATCCAGATGCCATTATCTAAGATATGCCCAAGAAGAATACCACCTGTTTCAACTGGATCTTTGGCAAAACTCTCTCGAATAATAGCATTATATGCTTTATTGGAGAATACTACCATTTGACAATTATCACTCATATTAAATACCTCCGTGTTGGTTAAATTTTTCTTTTGTCAAATCTCCAGTCAATACCAATTCATAACAAGACAGCCATTTCACAGCCCAAGCTAAGACAGCAGCAGCAGTTGTAACTGTATTTCCGGTTGAAACATTATCAGCTTCATTTGTGCACAAGTATAAGTTATCAGTAGAGTCGCGCAATAAATGATATGGTCTAAAGCCGCAATCACGAATCAAGTCATCTACATCAGGAAGAACCGGATATATGCGAACCGAAGATCCCATGACTTGCTCTGGATGATTATTGTTATACACTGCCATTACAGTATAGGTTTTTCTCTGTCTAAATTTGGTTTCGTAAATGGCAGGGGTCAGTTCTCCCATCCAATACAATCGACCATCATCTAGCCTGTTTAAAGTGAAATGGGGAAAACATTGATGCATAGCTGCTTTTTCAGCTCCTAATAATTGTGGATCGGATTCATACCATTGTGATG
>DBTL01000104.1:18712-27201 GCA_002307035.1 Bacteroides sp. UBA1317 | reverse complement strand
TTGTGCGGTACCTTGAGTAGCACGTCACTTATTTGCTACATCAGCATAAAGATCACTACGCAAAGGTAAAAGTTCTGACGCCTTTTTGAAATCACTAATTATTAATGAATATATCTGTCCAGCTTCTGCATTAGTCGGATAATAATCTGATTGACTTTGTACCGTATGATCAACTAATGGAATGGTTTCTCCATACAAAGCGCAAAGATGCATATAATGCAACCCTCTCAGGAAATAAGCCTCGCCTAACAATCTGTTTTTAACAGATTCTGAAATTTCTCCAGTAAAATCATTTATTTTTTCAATAGCCGTGTTTGCAGCATAAACTCCTTCAAAGAATCCTTTCCATCCGCTAGTGATATTTCCTTGACTTGAAGGAGTACTGTATGTATCTGGATACAATTCTTCACCTACGCATTTAAAAGTATGATCAAAATCATCTCCAGGAAGTATCAGATAATAATATGCAGAACGGCCATAGCCACCTTCAACACCATTAAAACTAATTAAGCACTGATAAGCTGGTATTACTGCAAGCTCCAATTGTTCAGCCGTTTTATAATATGTATCGACAGACAATTCCGATGGATTGTTCAAATCCATTTCAGGAACGCAACTGCTTAGAATTACTGCAGAGATGCACACTAAACAAAATTGTGATATTATTTTCATATGTTTTTCAATTTTAAGATTTAACCTTTAAAACGCTAATTGAACGCCCATAAAATATTCTCTGGAATTTGGGAATGTAAGATCCCATGAAGTAGAGCCATCAACACCTCTTGTCAGGTTGGTTCCACTTGTATCCTGATCACCTACTTCTGGATCGAAACCATTGTATTTGGTAAAGGTTAGTAAGTTCTTTCCGCCAAAATAGACTCTTAAATTGTCAATATGCAATTTATTAGTTAAACTCCGAGGAAGAGTGTAGCCTATCGTCAACGCTTTCAATCTCAAATAAGATCCATCTTCAACATAGCGGTCTGAATTACGCATATTTTGATTTGGATCACCCATAACAGCTCTCGGCATATCAGTGTCCGTATTCTTAGGATAAATAGTTGTTAACCCAGAAATTGGATTTACAAAAACTAATTCTTCTGCACGATAACGATCTAATGTACTTGCGAAACAGTTATAATAATGATACATTCCTTCACCAAAATAACGGGTCTTATTATAGATATCGTTACCATGAGAACCTTGCCAGATCATAGCCATATCGAATGTTCCACAAGATGCTTTATAACTTATATCAGCACTCAATCCATAACTAAATTTAGGAATTGGATTACCAATATAATCTTGGTCTGCAACTCCATCATCATCTCTATCAACAAAGCGTACGTCACCCAATGATGCATTAGGTGCAAAAGCTTTATCTGCATCCAATTCTTCTTGGGTACGATACAATCCGTTTGTCACATACCCCCAAAATTCTCCAATAGATCTGCCAACTGCTGTTTTAGAGATCCCATTACCTGCCACAATTTCATTATTAGACCCAATACTAAGTACCTCATTCTTTACTGTAGAAATATTAGCTGATACAGAATAATCGATCTTGCCAACTGATTTCCTGTATGTGACAGCAAATTCAAGTCCCTTATTTTCAATACTTCCGGCATTAAGTGTGGGTTTATTATCACTAAAACCTGCTGCGTATGAAATTGGTACTTCCACTAACATGTCAGACGTCTTCTTGTAATAATAATCAACAACAAATGACAATTGATTATCAAATAAAGATAAGTCCAAACCAAAATCTGTGGAGTATTGGCTTTCCCATTTGATATCAGGATTAGATGGCGTAGTAGCAAGTCCACCAGAATTTTTAGTATTATTCAAATAATACCAAATACCGCTGAAAGCAACAGTGCTCTGATACTGGTAAGAATCGATATTAGAATTACCTAACATTCCCCAACTTGCACGTAACTTCAAATCACTAATAAATGGAAGAGTTTTCATGAAGTTTTCCTGACTGACTCTCCATGCAGCTGACAAAGATGGGAAATTACCATAACGATTGCTCTTGCTAAATTTAGAAGAACCATCTCGTCTGAAATTAAATGTAAGCAAATACTTGCTATCAAAATTATAATTAATCCTTCCTAACATAGAAAACATAGCTTCATTACCAACAGAAGAACCTACTGATTTTGAATCATCATCTTGAGTCGCACCAAGAATAAGAATATCTTCACTTGGCATAGCACGTGCCCCAGCAGTCACACTTAGACTTTTTGTTTCCTCGGAAGTAACTCCCAATAATACATTTAGATTGTGCTTACCAATGACTTTATCATAAGAAAGAGTGTTTTCATATAAAAATCGATTAGTCTTATAACTTGACATCGAATATGAATCAGGTGAATGGTTCTGATATGGAATTGAATACTCTGCCTCATAATTCTGAACCATATATCGATACATATCAACTCCCATATTAAACTTATATTTTAATCCTGGCATGATTTCATAAGTTGCCCAAGCATTACCATTAATAGAAGTCGTTTCACCTTTATTCCAATTCAAATGTGCTTGTGCTAAAGAATTTGCACAGTCTGTACCATTTCCAGCCCCCGCATATCCAGTAGAACTAGTATCATCATATAAAGGTAAAGTTGGAGCCCATTTCAAAGCAATTAGCAAGTTTTTATCGCTCCAATCATGATTAGTACGTTTAATAGATACTGTTTCGCCAAATTTAAATTTACCTTTCGTAAAATCAGAAATAAATTGCACACCACAGTTTTTAGTATCTTCTTTAATGAAGATTGGCTTATCTGTAGAATAGAGACTATTTATTCTGAAACTCGCATTCTCAGAACCTCCACTTATAGAGAGATTGTGCTTCTGATAAAAGCCGGTACGCTTCAATGCATTGAACATATCATATCCTTGACCAATAGAAGCAGGATCTTTATATGCATCTAAATAATCAGTCGCATCTCTTTTGCCGGCATTCCACAATTCCTCATTTACTAATTCGGCCAATTCTTGTCCATTAAGCCTATCAATATCATGCGACAGATTCTTCATACCGGCAAATCCATCATAATCAACCTTTACCTCACCGGTGTTTCCACGTTTTGTCGTAATAACAATTACACCATTTGCACCACGAGCGCCATATATAGCACAAGATGCTGCATCTTTCAAGATTTGAATACTTCCAATGTTTGACTCGTCTGGTACTGAGCCACCAATCATGCCGTCTACAACATAAAGAGGGTCCGTATTATTAATAGAACCAACACCACGAATTTTTATTCTTCCATTAGTAACTTGAACACCTGCTACCGAACTCTGCAAACCTGCTTGCAATCCTCCGGGAACCTTATTCAACTCTTTGGCTGGCAAAACAGCTATTGCAGATGATAAATCGGCTTTTTTCTGAGTGCCATAACCTACAACCACCACTTCATCAAGTAATTTTGTATCATCTTTAAGAGTTATTTGCAATAAAGTAGTTCCGTTTACCGGAATCTCTTGTACCTTATATCCAACGAAAGAAATAACAAGTATAGCATTCTTTGGCACATGCAACGCAAAGTTGCCGTCCAAATCAGTAATAATACCGTTTGTGGAGCCTTTTTCTACAACACTGGCGCCGATAATTGGTTCTCCAGTAGCATCTTTAACCACTCCTTTCACAGTGATATTTTGCGCAAACACCCATAGAGGTATAAGGCATAATAGAATAAATAGACCTAATGGCCTGAAGTAATAATGTGTGTGTTTCATAAAATTATGGATTTAATTAAATAATGATTAACAAACTCAAGAAAGAAATTAAAATAGGTAGAGATAGATTTATGTTTTCATCTTCGTTCATATATTTAAGGTGTTCAACAATTTGTGATTTCACAGATGCAAACATACTGATTAGTTTTTCAAAAGTAACAGTAAAAAGTATCACAGAATTAACCAAACGTTACATCTACTTGCATTCTGGTTACATTCATTTTCCTGCAGGTTACTACATTAAAAAACAATTCAAAAACATCCTCAAAAGCTTAATTTTGCCATTGCAATATCGTATAATATCTCTATAATTGATAAAATATATAAGTTAGATGATTATCAGTCATTCATTTTAAATTATCAAGCATTTCAAGAAGAAGCTTAGTAGGAATTTTGTAACTTTGTATTTCTAACTATTTAATTCTTTTGTTAACCATCTATCTGTTATGAAAATAAAATTATTGTTACTATTTTTAGTGATTGAATTACTCACAACTAATATTTATCCGCAATCAACCAGACTATTTACCGTAAATAATGAATTATCAAGTAGCCTTATAAATCAGATCTATCAGGATAAGAAAGAGATAATTTGGATTGCTACAGAAAATGGGCTAAACAAATATGATGGCTCGAAATTCGTCATATATAAGCATGATAAAGACATTCCTAACTCCATATTAAATAACTATGTGCAAATAGTCTATGAAAGTACAAGAAATAATTTATTCATAGGGTATTTAAGTGGATTACAACTATATGACAGAGGATCTGATAAATTCATTGAAATTCCAATGTATTTATTGGAAGGATCACCCATCAAACCACATGTTACTTCAATTGTAGAAAAAGAGAATGGAGAAATTCTAATAGGTACTACGGGACATGGATTGTTTATCTTCGACTCTAAAAAAAAACAGGCTCAACAATTGAAGCTGTCTATTAATGCTTATTTTATAAATGCCCTATTTGTTGATAAGGAAAAAAAACTATGGATATCTACTAATAACACAGGACTTCTATGCATTGATGCTAAAAACAAATATAATCAATACTTTACGAAAGAGCAAAAAATGAATAATATAACATGCATTACTCAAGATAACAATAATGCAATTTATGTAGGAACTTTGGCTAAAGGTCTTTTTATATATAACAATAAAAACAAGGCTTTTGCACAAGTTCCTAATTCTTCTCACCTATCTATAAAAAGTCTCATTTCAAAAGATGAAAAAATATTAATTGGAACTGACGGGGATGGAATGAAAATTTACGATATTAAAAGGAAAGAAATAACTGAAGCTGATTACAACACAAACACTTCAAACTTTGATAAATTTAAAATTCACTCAATAGCTGTAGATCAGAAGAATAATCTCTGGTTGGGGATTTATCAAAAAGGAGTTATGCTATTACCAACTAGTACTAATCAATTCAATTATATTGGCAACAAATCCAATACTCACAATTTCATTGGCTCCAATTGTGTTATGTCAATATGCAAAGATAGTCAAGGAGTATTATGGGTTGGCACAGATAATGATGGAATTTATGGCATTGATCTAATCAAAAACACACATGTTCACTATAACAAAAATAATTCAAATATCCCTCTAACGATTATGTGTATAATTGAGGATAGTGAAAAGAATTTGTGGATCGGCTCCTATATGCAGGGAATGGCTAAGCTAGATAGGAATACTGGATATTGCCAATACATAACAAATCTCTCAAATAATGGAACCAACGATATAAATATATATAGTTTGGCCGAAGATTCTGAAAAGAACCTATGGATTGGTACCATGGGATCCGATCTTTATTGTATGAATATTCTCTCAGGCAAAATAACTCCATATCATAGCGTTAGCGGCACAAAATACAGAGAAGACAGCAATATATTACATAATGGATGGATTAATTGTTTGCTCTATACCAAAAAAAATCAGCTCTATATAGGCACCTACGATGGTATGGGATGTCTGGATCTTAATAAAAAAAACTTCACTACAACCTATAAAAGAAATAGAATACTACCTGGAAATGTAATCTATTCACTTTATGAAGATAAGGCTGGAAATATTTGGGCAGGAACATTAGAAGGATTAATCTGTATCAATCATAAAACTCAAAAGGAGACATATTATACAACCAAAAATGGGCTGACTAGCAATACTATTTATGGTATGCAAGGCGATAAATTAAACAATCTATGGATCAGCACAAACTTTGGTATATCAAAATTAATTCCTGGGGCTAATCAATTCCAAAATTACTATGCCAATGACGGTCTACAAGGAAATGAATTTAGCAGAAGTGCAGCATGCACAGATAAAGACGGACATGTTTACTTTGGTGGAATAGATGGCATTACTTATTTTGATCCAAAAAAAATAACCAATCCCGTAAAAGCACTAAAGATCAGAATAACGGACTTTTATATACACGATAAAGCAGTAAGACAAGGAGAATTATCAGGCGGTAATAATATAATCGATACTGATGTAATGGAAGCAGATAAATTTCGTTTATGCCATAAAGACAATTCTTTCAGCATTGAATTCTCTACAACAGAATTTGATAATCCGGAACGCATCACCTATATGTATTCAATGAACAGTGATAGTTGGGTTACTTTGCATCCAGGCATCAATCGAGTTTCATTCAGTAACTTATCTCCCGGAACCTACCATTTCAAAGTAAAAGCCAAAGATTACAATACCTATTCAAACACCAAAGAAATATTAATAAAAATATACCCGGCTTGGTATGTCTCCACAGTGGCCAAATTAATCTATTTCATTTTATTCGCATTAAGTATATATATTATTATAGAGCAAATTCGTCAACGCCAACAAATTCGCAACGAAATGCAAAAACATATTCACGCCGAACAAATAAACGAAGCTAAACTACAGTTCTTCATCAATATATCACACGAGATACGCACTCCTATGACACTTATTCTTAGTCCTTTACAAAAGCTCATATCTACAGACAAGAATGGAGAACGTCAACTTACCTACAACACAATATATCGAAATGCCGAACGCATCCTCAGACTAGTTAACCAATTAATGGACATTCGAAAAATAGATAAGGGACAGTTGGTTCTAAAATTCGAAGAAGTCAATATCGTTAGTTTTGTTAAAGATTTACTCTCAACTTTCGAATATGAAGCCAAGATTAAACAGATTGAGATAAAATTTAATCCTCAGACTGAAAACATCAGTGGATGGATAGACCCAAAGAACTTTGATAAAGTCATTTTAAATTTATTATCCAATGCATTCAAATTTACTTCAGAAAAAGGAGAAATTGAAATTTGGATACAAAAAAGTGAGAATGTAAATACCATAAAACCTGAACTACAGAGGTATATAGAAATAATAATATCCGACAATGGAATTAGCATTCCCGAAAATGAAACAAGTCGCATATTCGAACGCTTTTATCAAATAAATAACAACCTTAATAATTCCAATGTGGGCACAGGGATTGGTCTACACCTGACCCATTCATTGGTAGAATTGCACCATGGCAACATTAGAGTAGAAAACAATAAAGACAAAAAAGGTTGTCGTTTTATTATTCAAATACCTTCAGGCAAAGAGCATTTAAAATCAGAAGAAATGCAAGCAGAATCTGCGAATGAGAAAATGCATATAATGACAGTTATGCCCTCTTATGAAGATGAAAAAGTAGAAAATAAAACACGTAAAAGTAAAAATAGAATCCTCGTTGTAGAAGATGATGAAGAAATACGTAAATACATCTGCAACGAATTGTCTGCTGGATATCACATCATTGAAAGCTCTAACGGAAAAGAAGCACTCAATATCGTATTAACAAAAATCCCTGATTTAATTATCAGCGATATCATGATGCCTGAAATGGACGGCTTATCACTTTGCCATAAAGTTAAACAAAACATAACAACAAACCATATTCCAGTCATTTTACTAACGGCAAAAACTAGCGAAAAGGACCAATTAGAAGGATTAGAAAATGGAGCGGATGCCTACATCGTCAAGCCATTTAACATAGCCATTCTGCAGAAAAGCGTAAAGAACATTATATCTAACAGAGAAATTCTAAAAAATAATTTCAATGGACAGCAACAACAAGATAAAAACATTAAGAAGATTTCGCTAAAATCTCCAGATGATAAACTTTTGGAGAAAATAGTGAATGTTATTAATAACAATTTGAGTAATCCAAATCTAAACGTCGACATGATTACAACTGAAGTTGGTATTAGCAGAGTTCATTTACATCGAAAACTTAAAGAATTGACCAATCAAACAAGTCAAAACTTCATCCGAAATATAAGACTGAAACAAGCCGCCTCAGTCTTAGCTCAAAAACATCATAATATATCGGAAGTTGCGGCCATAGTAGGATTCAACAATATAGGCTATTTTTCTACGGCTTTCAAAGAACTTTACGGAGTCTCTCCAACTGAATATATGGAAGATCATCTTAAGAATGAAAAAGAAGAAGACTAAGAGTTGTTTTTTATACCACAAAATTTGGCAGTGTAGAAATAATCGTGTTCATGCTTGAACAAGCTCACCTGATCCTTATCAAATAGCTCACCTGCCAACAGATGCAACCATTCGATGCACTAACAATGCGAACAGCTATTGAGAAGCTTCGTGACAGCCCCAACTTTTCGATTAACTTACAGCGGGAAGAAGATATAACTTCAGCGTGTTGAATGTCCGAGATCAGCGTGT
>DBTL01000104.1:0-18430 GCA_002307035.1 Bacteroides sp. UBA1317 | reverse complement strand
ACACGCTGATCTCGGACATTCAACAAATCCCTCTCAGAAAGCCTGTAGAGGTGGTTATTAATATAAACAAATCCAGAGAAACATTGAAGAAAAAGGGAGAGATGAATATCAATTTCGTCATTACTTTACCGCCCTAAAAACGAAGCATTTAAAATAAGAAGCATTTGCTCAGCATATCTTTTGCCTAATTCACGATATCCTTCGGCAGTAAAATGCAACTTGTCTGGTGCACCTTTGCAACCGACCGAAGAAATAATGTATGAATTAGGTATTACTGTTAGCAGTGTAGAAATAATCGTGTTCATACTTGAACAAGCTCCATCCTGATCCTTATTCAATAGCTCACCTGCCAACAAAGGAACTGAATTAGGCTCTAGATCCAGATCTCTTAAAAGATTATCATATACCTTCTTTAGCTTCTGCGGCCAGATACTATCATTCGTATTCGACTCTCCCTGATGCAATAAAACCCCTTTAATTACGCCTGCCTTTTGAGCAATTTTGCCCATTTCTACCAAACGACCGTAAGGGTTTCCATCATATTCTTTAATCATATTAAGCATCCAGTCTGGTGCAGTAGCTACGTAAGATTCATAATTATCTTTATCAAACAGTTCAATCTTGCACCCACCTATTGCAACATTCACTATACCTATTTTGATATTTTGAGGAAGATTTTCAACTAATGTACGGCCAAAATAATCGGCTGGTGTCAATCCTGTATGACAACGAACCAAAGGAGGAACAGCCGTATACCAGCACCCTTTCTTCCGGCACAAGTCAGGACAATCTACTGCTGCCAACACCTGAAAACGAGGGTTCACCGAAACCGTATCTTGTGCCTCAATTCGAGCATTACCTTCCATGTTGGATTGTCCGAAGCAGAGATAAATATAAAAATTAGGATCTTGAGCAAATACACTCATTCTTAACAGGATTAATAGTCCTGCCGCAATCAATATTTTCATTTTATTCATTGATTTTAAAAGCCCCACAAAGTTTTTTTTCTGCGTGACTATTTTATTAATTTTAACAATTTCACTTCTCATCTTAAAATAGAACAATAAAAGCATGCATATACATATTATTATCACAGTAATAAGTATGGTAAATATACAGAATGTCACTAATAGATCTCAACAATTTTTGTTACACAGATCTATAACAATATTACATTTCCCAAAATCGACGTTACACAAATCTTTCTGTAAGTAACATAAAACATCTAAAACTCCGTATATACGTCATTATATCATCTTATTGATGTACAATTAAAAAAACATTAAACAATCAGAGAGTTTAGCAGATTAAAATTAAAGACTATTTGTTGTATATGAACGTTTAATATCGGGTATAATTTATAAAGTAAAACAGCTTTTCAAGTTAATAACTTCAATCAATTGCTTTATATTTAGGGAACAGTAAATACCGAACAAGCTTAGGTGAGAAGTTCCAAGTGAATAGATTCATACTAACGAGTACGGAAACAATGGCCATTTCCCAAACGAAGATCGAGCGCAAGAGTTTTGTATTCTTGCACTGATAAATTGAATGCATTTATGCATCCCATAGAAACGAAGATAAAAATACAACAAACCAATATTCTTGAACTATCAATTACCGAACCATTGAATTATAATTCGCTACCTCTATTGTTATTTCTTTTTCTGACGAACAGATAATATGTCCTTCAGAACTTACACCCTCAAGTATAACTCCATACCGGGTTGGTAAATCTGCAGAATAAAAACTTATCATTGCACTGCCCGAACTATCAACCCGCACATTTGGATTCCAATAAATAGTGGTTCGAAAATCGCGAACAGTGTTCTCTCTTTCTTTCTGCGTTGCATATACTGGAGAATAAAATTCCACAGTTTGTTGATAACCGACAGGTGTAAAAACCTGAATATTGCTATTCATCCTATTTCTTTCAACAAATCCTTTTTTTGTGCTTATCACAACGGCTCCACCAGCTGCTCGCCCACCGAATATAGGCATAGCCGAAATAGGCGGAGACAAAAAGACATCGCTAACATCATTTACATTTAACCTATCGTAATCAAAATTCTCTTCGGGAACATTATCCAGAACAACTAGAGGAGCTATATTACGATGGCGGACTTCATCTCCAATAACAGTAAGTCCGGGTATTCTACGTAATAAATCAAATATGGATATAATATTTCCCGTTTCAACATCTTTACTGGTTAGAATTCTGGACGAGTTGACAGAATAATATGGCGACTTGGTTTTCAAATCCGTTTTTCTTTTAGCGGTAACCAGTACTTCTGCCAAATTATAGATTCTCATACCATCTTCTATCAGATGTTTCTCATTTATTCCTGATTCGTATTCGTTTTTCATTTGCATTTTCCCTTTGGTATTGAACATAAATTTAGGCAATGCAGGAAACGCTTTAAGAGGGTCAAGTTCTATAAACACCTTTCTTGAACCTTTTTCGGTTAATGCCTGCACAATATATTTAGTTCCTTCGGGATATTCCATATTCTTAAATACAAATTTCCCGTTTTTATCCGGTTGGGTTAAAGAAGTTCCAATAACCGAGTCTTTTAAGGCAACGAGTGAAATACCCCCTCTTTTTAAGGTAGAGAATAGCCCTTCTACTTTTCCTGTAACTTCTTCATTAAATTCAACAGCATATTGAAGATCTTTAGTTATCTTTCCTTTTAAAATATCAGGTACATTATATCTCCTCCAACCCTGAGACATCATCAAAACATCAAGTGCAAGCGCCGACTGTTTACTGTCCTTTTGTAAGTAACTATTCGGAGATTCTATATACCCTTTAAGTTCGGATGACAGTAATAGCGTTGAAATAATATTTGAGGTTGTATCTACACCTGCATCTTCTTTATCTACGATGGACAAAGATAGATTACCGGTTAAAGGTAGTTGATTTTCGTCCATGACCTTTATTGTCAGATCTATTTTATCTCGTGTATTATACTTTTCTTTATTAAAGATTATATTGGTTTTAGCAAAAGTGCTATTTTGAGAAGAAAACACAAGGCGTTCACTTAAAATATTTCTGTTTTCATCTATTAGAAGAAAATGAATGATGCCTGCCGGAAAAAAATCTTTTTCAAAGTTGAGGCGTCCTATTTTATCATCCCATGGCTGTGCATAAATAACAGCTCCTCTGATATGGGCTATTAATTGAGTTTGTAGAGGTAGCTTATAATCGGGAGATTTCGTGAGTGTTACTCGCAGAATATTATTGTTCCATGCCGTTTTTAATGACACTGAATTATCAGAGGCTTCAGGCAAATCAAAGCGCTTCGAAACATTTTCTCTATTTGTACATATAGCATGATATTTTCTTCCTGGAAGATAATACATTCTGAAACTGCCCATCCCTAGATGCAAACTTTCAAAGGTTGTATAAGCATCGCCTTGATCATCAAATATCTGCCCTTTAATCTCTTCAGACAAACCGTTCTCGTTTGTTGCCTTGAAAGCCATTTTCATATCTGTAGAAAATTGTGCATGTCCGCCTTCCGGAAAGAAAGACACATCGAATGTTTTAGTTGAAGATGGAATATCAATGTAACGATTATAAATTATATTATTGAAGGTAGCTTGTAGCAAGAATCTCTTTGTCTGAACATTTTTTCCACTTTTGAAAGAATATTGAGCTACGCCTTCTTCAAACGATAAAGACTCACCTTTTCCAGAAGGATTTCCATCTGGGAAAATAAGGCATTGTTCAGGAATAATTTTAGTATTTCCCAGCTTATTTACATAACGTATTTCTGTTTTAATTTTGTCTTTGTCTTCAAAGAATGAGATTTCAGGTGAAATCTTTCGGGATAAAGGGTCTGTGACATAAACGGTTTTATGAAAAAAATAGTCTTCCTCCAGATTTTGCATAAAGCGTGTATAGCCTCTTAACAAATAATTACCTTCTTCTAATTCTTCGCTCAGTTTAAACTGGCCATAAAAGCAGCCCGTACTGTCCGGTCGAATCTTTACCCTCTCAACAACCTTGCCAATTGGATTAATTAGTTCTAGATAGACATACCTACTAGCATTAGCTTGTTTGAGAAAAAGAGCATCGACCAAATGTATTCGAAACCAAATGGTTTCTCCTGACACATATATACTTCTGTCTGTTTGAACATAAATTTTTTCATGCGGATAGCTAGATATTTGCTTAAGGAATAGATTCTCTATTGAAGTTGTATCTATTTCCTGAGCTTTCATACTATTACAAAAAACCAGCAACAAACATAATTGTAAATACAGGATTTTCATTATACAGTGATTTATAGATTAAATAGGAGGATTCTTTTCAAAGATTCTCCTCCTATTTTTAATTATTATTCAATAGAAAAAAGACTAATTAGTCATATTTTCTATGTTCTTCTATCCAGTCGTTTATAATTCGTTGTTCATCATCATTTTCACGTTCTTTATACACAAATCCTCTAGTCTTCTTTGTTACTCCATCTTCGATAAACTTGTACCACAAATCATATACTTTAAGTTCAGGATAGTAAGTACCACCTCCCTCCAGAATTTTAAAATTTTTCCAAGGAGCCAAGGATAGGCTATTGTCAGAATTTACTGTAATATTGAAACAATAGCCCGGACGATAATCTGTCGCACCCTTACTCCACTCATTTTTCTGATGATACATTCGGACGGTGTTTCCGTCAAAGACAGCTTGCAGTGTTCTTGGCGATTTATAAACAACAGAGTCTTTAGGATTTGAGAGATCTTTAATAACTCCATCCATATAGTATAAACCGGAATACTGGTTCATCAAATTAAATCTCATTAAAACAACAGTATCTTCTTTCGCCAATTTATATTCTGAGGTCGACTTCAATTTTAATGCAATCATATACAGTGAATCAATATGTAATGCAGCAGGTTTTACATAAATCGGACAAGTATTATATGGCTCACCCTTTTTCACTTTTACGATTGGATCAGGAAGCCCATAGATGTCACTAGGCAGATTTTGAAAAAGAATATCGTTCGATCCAAGTTCTCTATTATTATATTTCAGAATAGCTTCCGGATATTCTTCAATTTCAACAATAACATCTCTATCTGTTGAAAGAGAACCACTTATTGCAACTGATGCGTAAACAGTGTCTTGTACATAACCAATATTTAAATTCCGATATATAATTTTGTCATCGGCTCCGACAAGATAGACCGATTCAGGATATAATGCTCTATTCATAGGCGCTTCATCATCACAGCCACTAAAAAACAATGCCAGCATAAACAATGATAATAATGTATTTTTTTTCATATTACTCATTTATTGTTTCATTAATCAATCTATTACCAACCTGGATTTTGAACCAGTTTACCATTTTTCTGCAACACATTTCTGTCAATAGGCCATAAATACATTTTATTAGAAAACATTCGTTTCATATATATTTCTGTATTCCAGACTCTCGTTGTGTAGAATTGTGCACGCTGCGTAGTTTTTGCACTTACGTCCAAGCCGATTATAGGTTTGTTGTATGCGTCGTATGCATCTTTCCAACGACGCAAATCCCAATAACGACGCGATTCAAATGCAAATTCAATCTGCCATTCATGTTTCACTATCTCCTTCATTTTATTGTAATCGGAAGCATCAGCAGTTGTTATACCAGGTTGCCCTGCCCTATAACGCACTTGGTTAAAATACTTAATCATCTCATCCACATTCTTAGTTACAGTTACTCCCGATTCATCAGTATATGATCCTTCCATTTCATTCAACGCTTCTGCATAGCCCAACAAAACTTCTGCATAGCGTGCTAAAGGCCATATCTTAGATTTTTTAGTAGAGTTCCAATGTTGGATATCCTCTTGGTGTATATATTTGCGACAAGTATATCCTGTTCTGTTTCGATGATTATTGTCACTGGCATTTATAGCGTTACCATCTGCATAATAAGTTATTTCACAATTTTTTAAATTTTCCGTACCCCGGAAAGATGTGCCAGGCCAAATACAGTGGTTAAAGCCTATTGTGGCGTAATAACGAGGCTCGCGGTTGTCATCTCGATGAGCTCTATTTGCAGAAAGCGGATATTCTAATGAAAAAGTGCTACTAGTTCCTACTGCTTCATATGACCTCTCTGCTTCAGTAGCTTCACTATAGTTTCTACCGTCGGCCATACGGTAAGCGTCGATCATATCTTGCGTTACACTAAATGTAGCATTTCCTCCAATGACACTAGGGAAATAAAGACGATCGTCACTGTCACTTCGATTAGCATAATAAATATATTCTTTAATGCTGAAGGCTTGATAAGTACCGTCAAAAATAGATCTATAAGATTTATACGGATCAATATCACCCGCTCCATATGGGAAATTGGCACTAGGTACGGTGCCAGGCAAAGGTAATGTTCCGGTACCTTTATCGTTAACCATTTTTGCTACAGTCTGAAGTTTATACGTGTTCAGATCAATAATCCGTTTGAATGTAGCGGCGGCTTTCGCCCATTTATTTTTATCTTCAACTTGAGAGATAAAAGGAACACCCTCGGAGTTTTTCCAATCAGAATAGTAAAGGTTTCCATTGAATAATGGGCTTGCTGCATATAGTTGGATACGGGCTTTAAAAGCCAAAGCCGCTCCTTTTGTTGGCATATATTGTTCTGTTTCAATTCTTTCGAGGGGAAGTAAACCAGCTGCTTCTTCAAAATCTGAGCAAATCTTTTCAACACACTGATCATACGGGGACCGTTCAATCGAAGCTTCAGCAACATCCACATCTGTATCAAACGCTACATCTGGAAGGATTGGCACTGGTCCATACAGACGTACAAGATAAAAATAGAAATATGCTCTAAGGAAATAAGCTCTACCCCTAAAATCTCGCGATTCCATTTCTGTAAGCTCTTGATTTTTATGGATATTAGCAAGTATAATATTTGCTTTACGGATTCCTTTATAGCATATTGACCATGGATTTATTTTTGTATCGGTCTCTGTTATCTCATCGTATAATATACGATTTCCGTTAAGCATAAATGGAATAATAGCTTCATCAGCGCCAGAGCCACTAGGTAGTGTTACTCCACCACCCCAGTCAGTTCCAGTAAGAAGAGATTCGTTAAATAATAAAGCAGCTGCACCATTAATGTATTGTTCAGTTCTCGTTTTTGACAAGAAAATAGAATCAATTGTTGTCTGATCATACACATATTTATCAATATCTAAGTAATCTTCACATGAACTAAAGGTTAGAAATGCCAAAAACATTATAACCGAAAAGACTGACAAAGGTGTCTTTATTCTATTATTATTGGATATTTTATTCATAACTTTCATATTCTATTAAAATGAGAGATTTAATTGTATCGTATAAACACGTTGAATAGGATATTTAGTTCCATTATACATAGCTTGGCTAGGGTCCAGCATCTTCTCTTTAGACCATACTGCTAAATTTTCTCCTATCAAACTGACTATAGCACTCTGAAGACCAAATTTCTGTAAAGCTTTTATTTTTGCGGTATACGAAATCTGCACATTTTTCAATCTCAAATAACTACCGTCTTGGAGCCAAAAGGTAGAGTTTACACTATTATTCCAACTACCTCCATAGTAGAGTCTTGGGTATTTAGCATTAGGATTTTCAGTAGTTGGATTTCCTGATATTTCTGCCGAAATCCAGCGATTATTAGGATTAGCATAATCTGTAATAACATTACCGGTATCCCGTCCCGAAAAAGGGTTATACATATTTCCACCTCGAAAATACTTAACCCGACTTACTCCTTCAAGAAGGATACTAACATTCAAGTTTTTCCAATTAAATTCGGTTGCAAAACCATATTGTATTTGAGGAGTCCCAGAATATTGCAATGGAATATTGTCGTCAGAGTTAACAACACCGTCTCCATTTACATCTTTATATTTGATATCTCCCGGCAGGTAATTCCCAAATTCTTGTTTGGGGCTATTTTGAATATCATACTCATCCCTAAACAAGCCAAGAGACATAAGCCCCCTATTGATTCCACTTTGATAACCCACCGCAGATTGGTACGGATATTTCTTTATATCTTCTTCATACTCCAGAATTTCATTGCGTGACTGTGTGTAATTTGCCCGAAAAGTAATATATTTACTCTTGTCTATAGGGTCAAGAGGTTGAGTATAAGAAAGATGTCCATCAATGCCCCAGCTTTTCATTTTACCAACATTGGCCCAAGGCAACGTTACCAACCCCATTTCTTCAGGAACACTCTGGCGCTGTTGATATATTCCTGAACGTACATCCTTAAAAATATCGACAGTTGCATCAAAACGTTCACCCCAAAGACGTAGATCAATTCCTAGATTATATTTAGTCGCTTTTTCCCATCTCAAGTTACTTGATCCCACCTGAGTCTCTGTGATTCCTTGGCCATTATTCCATTGTCCCGAGCCCGAACTACCGATCAACGTGAGATATGGAAAACGCACAGAGTCATCCCAAGTCAGGCGATCATTGCCAACAATCCCGTAAGAAGCCCTAAACTTTAAATAATCAAGGAAAGGCAAAGCTTTTTGCATAAAATCATATTGGGATGGGGTCCAGCCAAAAGAAACAGCCGGAAACCATCCGAATTTCTTTCCCTGTTCAAAAGCTTCAGAACCTGTATATCCTACGTTAAACTCTGCCATATATGTATCTGCATACGAGTATGATAAACGGCTTGCATAACTGTTATAACGTTTTGGGATGGCAGTTAACGCTGTCTTGTATTTAGAAGATTCATAGTCACTCCAATAAGCATGTATCAATCCACCGACGCGGTGCAGTTTATCAAATACACGTTCGTAATTGATGCGACCTTCATAATAATATTTACGGTCTGATTGAGTACTATTCGAATAGAAAGATTCTATGGATTCTTGTTTTTTTACTAAATTCAAGGATCCGTCTCTTGCTCTGCCGTCTGCATAATAAATTGCAGGAGACTTTTCTCTTGCCTGCCACATCCAGCTACTAGTATCCAGATTTATCAATCCCATGATAGAAAGACCTTCTGTGAGCATATCTAACTTTTGAGCAAGTTGCATTGTTATCTTGTTATTATTAGTATAACTTTTACGGTATCCGGTCATATTAAGTAACACATAGGGACTTACAGTATTCTTACCAGTACCATATCCAGGAGCTTCTCCAGTTGAATAAAGTATAGGCACCGTAACAGGAGTCAAATTGGCTTGAGCCTCCCATAAAGCGCCAGTATCATCTCCATAACCGGGATAGTTTTGAGTAGTAATCACACTTTCTTCATTCAAAGACAGAGTTGTTGTTTCAGTTAGATTCACATCGACATTTGCACGGAAATTAAACTTATTATAATTTACATTCGTATCGTATCTATTCAAACCTTTATCCTGCTTAAATATGGCTTCTTTATTCAGATAACCTGCACTGATATAATAACGAGCAATTTGACCACCACCCGAAGCATTTAAAAAGTATTGTTGGTTCCACGTATAATCTTTCAAAATGACATCTCTCCAATTTACATCAGGATGAAGATCAGGATCAAGATGATTTGAAAATAAAGCCAAATCAACTTCTGAGTAAATTGGAATCCCTCCTCTTGTCACTGAAGCTTCATTGGCTAATGTAGCATAATCGGTAGCGGAAACATATTCCGGCATACGTGGAGAGTAAGAGATTCCGCTATTTACTTTAACCCTGATATCTAATTTGCCGGCTTTACCTTTCTTTGTTGTCACTAGCACCACCCCATTCGCTCCTCTGACACCGTATACGGCTGTAGAAGAAGCATCTTTCAAGATGGAGAAACTTTCAATATCTTCTGGATCAAGCGTGTTAAGGTTTCCTTCTATCCCATCAATTAAAATTAAGGCAGATGACCCAGCTCCAAATGTGCTGATACCACGAATCCAAAACTCAGAAAAATCTTTTCCAGGTTCACCACTACGATTAACAGATATAATCCCGGGAACACGTCCACCAAGCATGTTACTTATTGAAGTTGCAGGAACTTTAAGCTCCCGCATCTCAACAGAAGTAATAGCTCCTGTCACATTAATTTTTTTCTGAATTTTGCCGGAACTTGTAATAATGACTTCATCCATCATATTAACATTTTCTTTCAAAACAATACGCATACGTTCGTTTGTGCTCCTCAGAAAAAGCTCCTGACTTTCGAAGCCAATATATGAAAAAACCAACGTTTGCTTCGATTTTATTCCGCTAAGTTTAAAACGTCCATCAGCATCTGTGATTGTTCCATTGCCTGGATTTTCTTTTATAGAAACAGAAACACCAACCAATGCTTCCCCTTTCTCGTCCATAACAGAACCACCAGCCACTAAGCTCGATTGTGCATATAGAATATTCGTGGATACCATAAACACAATAAGTTGTAATATTAAATATTTTATCTTCATATCGTAAGTTTTATATATATTATTCTATTGTGAGTTTTCTAATCACGCGGTTAGATCCATCTCCAATATAAAAATTATCTTCAAAATCAGTAACAATAGGACGTGGCTGATCGAACTTAGATTCAAGAGGCGCTCCGGTAACTGCACCGTAAGAGTCTAGGGTTCCGGCTACTAATGAAACGATATCTCCCTTAATCTTAAGAATAACATGTCCAGAACGGCTTGCAAAATAAATCTCGCCATCTTGATTCACCGCCAGCCCCGCAGGATTTCGAAGAACAGCATCATTGAGTCGATGTCCCAAAATGACACTGTTGCCAGAATTAAACCCTGCAAATTTTTCGGCTTTCCACTTCCCTCCAGTATCTTGAGTTATTTTAAATATACCGTTTGCGTCTTGGAATGTAGCAAAGAAACATTTGTAATACTTGCTATACATCAAGTAGCTAGACCAACCGGTCCCAACATTTACTCCATCCCAATCATTTTTACCTAAAACCTTTGTGAATTTTTTATCTAGCAAATCTATACAACCCAAATACCCATCCCCAGTCATAACATATAAAAAACGGTCATCTTCAGCAAAAGTAAGTCCTCCAACGACACTTCCGGACGACAGCATATCGTCAGTAATTGTTAAGTCAGCAACTGGAGTCGTTATCCATCCATCGTCTCTTGAAAAACTATAGATATTTCTGTTACCAGATCGATTTATGACATAAAATTTATCCCTAGTACTGGTGACAGCAGGCCCGCCAACATAACCTACTTCGGCAATTTTTATCATTTTATTATCATCCAAGGAAACTAAGCTTATTCTTGCAGTCCATTCTCCTTCAACCAAAATGATATTATCTCCTTTTTGTCCCTTGACAGTGCCCAATCCTGTAGGATTATTTATTCGAGCTTCATCCAAACTTCCTTCGAGATACTCACTATTTCCAAATTTTCCTACAATAGTTTTAAGAGATTGTGTCTGATAATATTTAAACTGGATATTCGGAACTATGCTGTCTTTCCCCACAACAACGGATAATCGGTTGTATCCGGGAGACTGTTTCGGAATCATCCCATAGACTTCATACCCATCGCAACCCAGAATCACAGCCTTTTTTGTGCCGAAGTATACTTTAATTTGAGCTGTGTCTTTAGGGAAGTTCCCTCTGATAATAAAATCTTGGTCTATCTGCCCCCAAGAAGGTAAAAGTTCAACAACAGAAACAGGTTTTGAGGAGTCATAATAATCGCCTATTCCGAGTGTTTTCTCTATTTCTTCACTGCCATTGCAGGCAAAAAAGAACAAAGAAATCAGAAAAATAAAAATTAAATCTTTCTTCATTTTCATTAAAATTAAGTTTAACAATATAAGAGAATGCATTTAGTTAATTTCAGAATAAAAATAGGGAGGGGGAAAGGAGTCCCATAAGGTATAATGCTAAGTAGTATTTTTCATCATTTTTGAGTTATAGAAATAATAGTCAGTTAAATACAGAAACATACAACAAGTATGTTTCACTAAAATCTTACGCAGCAAAACAAGAATATCAACTATCATCACACAAGTAGTACATAAGAATAAATATTAAGGTTAACGTAACAAAGTATTATTTTCAAGTAAATGCAACTTGACTCTTCATATCATAATAGAATGGAGAAATGATACATATCAACATTCTCGCATAATAGAATTCATTCTCCCTTTTCCATTTCTATTAAATAAAAGTCGTCGTGAATCCCCTTAAATAAGACTTGCAAGTCGAACACTTTCATGTTATTTTTTTGCGTGTGTCTACTAACACTTATACGAAGAAAAACTTTAGCAATTTGTTGTTTCATCATTTAGATTCGCTTTAACATAGTGTGGCAAATGTATTAAATATCACTAGGAGATATTAATATTTGTGTTACACAGATTTCGACTAATCTTACATCTTTTTAATAAGATGTTACGCAATCTTCCAATAGTGTAACACAAAACGCCTGTAACTTACTGAATATGAGAATATTATTGTATAAGACAGGAACAATAAAGACCATAAACAAATCAATGACCTATCATTCTAATTTCTAGAAATAATGATGAAAAAGATAAGTGATGTAATGCTTAAATTAAGTGAAATGTAACATAGCTTTAAAATCATGTAACTTATTTATTCTTATTATAATTGAATACTGATTAGTTTTGCCTATGAATTATGATTAACACGAATAATGATGAAAAAGAAATTAGCCCGCTTACCAATGCCAATTCTGCCAACAGCTTCTTTGAATGTGCAGATTTGGATATCATCCTTGCATTTAAAACGCATAAAAATCTTCCTATCATGTGCATTTGTATATTGCTTATGCACACAAGCGCAGACTCCTGTACTCAAAGCACCTGCAGGTTTTGATATTGAGAAAGCTAATATCAGTAGAGGCAAGATAGATACAATTACGTATGTATCAAAGACTGTAGGCAACAAGCGTAAAGCATTAATTTACACTCCTCCTGGTTTTTCTGCTAAGAAAAAATATCCGGTACTGTATCTCTTACACGGAATTGGCGGAGATGAGAAGGAATGGTTAAATAACGGACATCCGGAAATCATTTTAGACAATCTATATGCTGAAAATAAATTGGAACCAATGATCGTTGTACTTCCAAATGGAAGAGCAATGAAAGATGACCGGGCATCAGGAAATATCATGTCACGTGAAAAAGTAGAAGCATTCGCTACTTTCGAAAAAGATCTATTAAATGATTTAATTCCTTATATTGAAAAAAAATATCCTGCAATAAAAGATCGTGAGAGTCGTGCTATTGCAGGTCTTTCAATGGGAGGGGGACAATCACTTAATTTCGGGCTAGGAAATTTGAATGAATTTGCTTGGATTGGAGGCTTTTCATCTGCTCCCAATACCAAAACACCCGAAACATTGATTCCTAATCCGGAAATAGCAAAAAAACAACTGAAATTACTATGGATATCATGTGGCAATAACGACAATTTGATGTTTTTCAGCAAAAGAACACACGACTATCTTAAAAAATACAATGTGCAACATATCTTTCATGTAGAACCGGGAGTACATGATTTCAACGTTTGGAAGAATGACTTGTATCTATTCTCACAATTATTATTTAAACCTGTCAGCACGAACACAATCAATCAATATACTCAATTAGGAGTAGCCGCATCTTCAAATGTAAGAGGAGCAAAATATCCTCAAATCACTCCTGACAATAGAGCTATTTTTCGCGTCAATGCTCCTGAAGCACAAAAGATACAGATCGATTTGGGAAAAAAATATGATCTGATTAAAAACAAAGATGGAATATGGGAAGTTGTGACAGATTCTTTAGGAGAAGGTTTTCATTACTATTCCCTAATAATTGATGGAGTCTCAGTTGCAGATCCTGCTAGTGAAACATTTTACGGTATGGGACGAATGGCAAGTGGCATTGAGATTCCTTTTAAAGGAGGTGATTATTATGCGGAAAAAAATGTTCCACATGGAGATATAAGAATTCAACGTTACTACTCTTCTGTGAGTAATTCTTGGCGTAAATACTACATTTATACCCCAGCCAATTATGAGATCAACCCCAATGAGAAATATCCTGTATTGTATCTATTACATGGAGGTGGAGAAGATGAACGCGGGTGGGCTACTCAAGGAAAAACGGATTTGATCCTTGATAATTTAATAGCAGAGAAAAAAGCAAGTCCCATGCTTATAGTTATGCTTGATGGAAATATAGCACCTAGTTTTAGTGGGAATTTTCTTGAGTTATTTGAAAAAGAATTAAAGCAATGTGTTATTCCTTATATAGAGAAAAATTACAGGACTAAAACGGATTCGAATAATCGCGCATTGGCAGGTTTGTCAATGGGAGGTATGCAAACATTATATGCAGGCATTTATAACACACAATTATTCTCTTCTCTGGGAGTGTTTAGCTCGGGCTGGTTACCTAACCAAACAAGTATCTCAGATGCTCAATACGAGTATATGAAGAATAATACGGCTTTAATAAATAATAACTTAAAGCACTTTTGGATTGCAATGGGAGGTAAAGAAGATATTGCCTACAACAATTGTCAAACCATGCTTTCAAAACTTGATAATTTAAAAATCAAATATACTTACTACGAATACCCGGGAGGACATAGCTGGCCGGTATGGAGAAATAATCTCTATAATTTTGCTCAATTATTATTCAAATAATAAATTTATAATTATGAATAAAAAGATAAGAAGAAAGCTCAGTGTAATGGCCGGATTATTTATTGCTCTATCTTCAACAGCATGGGGACAAACGACCAGTAAACCTATAAGTTCTGATCTATTCGGACTTTTCTTTGAAGACATCAATTACTCCGCAGATGGAGGGCTTTATGCCGAACTCGTTCAAAACAGATCGTTCGAGTATAGTCCTACTGACCACAAAGATTGGCATCCCTTCTCTTTCTGGGAATACGTAACACCTGGATTTTCTTATGGCTCTATTAATGTAGAGACTAACGCTCCTATTCATCCCAACAATCCACATTACATCACATTAGATATTGAGCACGTTAACAATGGAGGAGTTGGCATTAAAAATAAAGGGTTCAATGGAATAGCAATTAAAGCTGGAGAAAAATATAATCTATCTGTATTTTCCAGATTAATTAGCGCAGAACCAATTACGATTCTAATTAGCCTACAAAATGATAAAGGGGATATTATAGCATATGATTCTTTATCAGTATCATCTCAAAAGTGGGAAAAATACACAAAACGCCTTATTGCTAAACAAGATTGTAACAATGCCTCATTAGTGATACTAGGCACTACAGAAGGCAAAATTGCTTTAGATGTAATATCGCTTTTCCCCGAAAAAACCTTTAAAAATCGTTCTAATGGATTACGAATAGACTTAGCACAACTGTTAGCAGATATAAAACCTAAATTTATTCGTTTCCCGGGAGGATGTCTTGTCCATGGCGATGGCGTAGGAAATATGTATCGATGGAAAAAGACGATTGGTCCAATTGAACAAAGGGCTGAACAAAAGAATATTTGGGGATATCACCAATCAATGGGATTGGGATATTTCGAATATTTTCAGTTTTGCGAAGATATAGGTGCTAAACCATTACCTGTATTACCTGCAGCTGTCAGTTGCCAAAATTCAGGAGGAACTTGGCGCATTGGCGGAACAGGCCAAAAAGCTATCCCGATGGATGAAATGCAGGAATATATTCAAGAAGTTTTTGACTTAATAGAATGGGCTAATGGCCCAACTACCTCTACATGGGGGGCTAAACGAGCCGCCGCCGGACATCCGGCTCCATTTAACCTTCAATACATCGGCATAGGAAATGAGGATAAAATTACTCCCGACTTTGAAGAACGATTCAAGTTAATATATGAAGCTGTAAAAGCAAAACATCCTGAAATTACCATCATCGGAACTGTAGGGCCAGCCTTTGAAGGTGATGATTATAACAAAGGATGGAAATTAGCCAATAACTTAAAAATCCCTATAGTTGATGAACACTATTATTGTGGACCGGAATGGTTTATTAATAATCAACTGCGTTACGATAAATATAACCGTAATGCCAGTAAGGTATATTTGGGAGAATATGCTTCATGGGGTAATAAAGTTTATAATGCAATAGCTGAAGCTGCCTATATGACCTCTCTTGAGCGTAATGGAGATATCGTAAAAATGGCATCTTATGCTCCGCTACTTGCAAAAAAAGATTTCACACAATGGAAGACAGACATGATTTTTTTCGACAATACAAAAATCTGTCCAACACCTAATTATTATGTTCAGAAAATGTTCTCAACTAATCAAGGAGATATCTATTACCATAATGTTATTGCTACAAATGCAAATGATTCAACTTTAGCTTCATCATGTGTTCAAGACAGTAAAACTGGAGATATTATTCTAAAATTGGTCAATGTGGGTAAAAAAGAGAATCCTGCAAAAATCAACCTATCCAAATTCAAGAAGGTCCTTCCAACAGCTCAGCTGATTCTTTTGATTGGTGAAGCTGATGCTGAAAATACTTTTGACAACCCCAATAATATAATCCCAATATTGTCAAGCTATAAGATAAAGAAATCTTTCGAGTACATCGCCCCTCCAATGTCTTTGACAGTTATAAGAATAAAAACTAAATAACAAATAAAATAATATGGCAAAAAACACACTTTTAGGTATTGCGATTTTTATTGCACAAGTAATATGCAATCCAATATTTGCGCAAGAGAAACAAGCTCATAACCCGATTATTTTTGCAGACGTTCCGGATATGTCTATGATTCGCGTGGGCAATAACTACTACATGAGTAGCACTACGATGCATATGAGTCCGGGAGTTCCAATCATGAAATCTACAGATTTAGTAAATTGGAAAATTATTAATTATGCATACAACGTTCTTGATACTATAGCGCCATTGTCTCTAAATAATGGAGAAAGCAACTATGGTAGAGGTTCTTGGGCTAGCAGTCTGCGTTATCATAATGGAACGTATTATGTGAGTACTTTCGCTCAGGCCACAGGCCGAACTCATATATATACAACTAAAAATATAGAAAAAGGACCTTGGAAAGAATTTACATTCGCACCAAGTTTCCACGATCACTCTCTGTTTTTTGACGATGACGGTCGCACCTATCTAATTTATGGAAACGGAAAATTAAGAATAATAGAACTAAACGCAGATGCATCAGCTATAAAACAAGGAACAACGGAACAAGTAATTATTGAAAATGCAAGTTTACCATCTGGCACAAATATAGGACTTCCAGCCGAAGGCTCTCAACTGTTCAAGGTTAATGGAAAATATTATCTTTTCAATATTACATGGCCTAAAAATGGAATGCGAACTGTTGTCGTTCACAAGGCTGATAGAATAACAGGACCCTATGAAGGCAAGGTCGTTCTACAAGATAGAGGAATTGCTCAGGGAGGACTTATCGATACTCCAGATGGAAAATGGTATGCTTATCTGTTCCAAGATTTTGGTTCTGTAGGCCGCATACCTCATCTTGTTCCAGTAAAATGGGAAGATGGTTGGCCCATTCTCGGGGAAAATGGCAAAGTTCCGCAAAACCTAGATCTTCCTGCTAACAAAAGTTTAATACCGGGAATTGTAGCTTCTGATGATTTCAGTCGCAAAAGAGGAGATGCAGCCCTACCATTAGTGTGGCAGTGGAACCACAATCCCGATAATAGTCTTTGGTCTGTAAAAATAAGAAAAGGTTATCTCCGCTTTACAACAGGACGTATCGATCAATCTTTTCTTATGGCCAAAAACACACTGACTCAACGTACTATAGGGCCAGAGTGTACAGGATCAACTTCAATAGACGTAACCAATATGCACGATGGTGATTTTGCAGGTTTAGGGCTGCTCCAGAAAAAATATGGGTTAGTAGGAGTAAAAGCAGAAGATAGCAGGAAATCAATTGTCATGATAAATGCTGAATCCGGTGAAACTTTAGAGATAGAAAATATACCGCTATCTCAAAATAAGGTTTATCTTAAAATCGATTGCGATTTTAGAGATCGTACCGATAGAGCAAACTTTTTCTACAGTTTGGATGGTCAATCATGGAGATCAATAGGAAACTCACTTAAAATGTCTTACACAATACCGCACTTTATGGGATATCGATTCGGACTATTCAATTATGCCACAAAAGTCCCTGGAGGATTCGTTGATTTTGACTATTTTCATATTAAAGATAAATTATCTCAGGATAATAATAAATAAGAGATTAAAATTAAATATTCAATGATAACTAATAATAAATGCTTGTGGGTAATTCTTTGTTCTCTTGTAGCATTCGTGAAACTAAGTTGGGCACAAAATCCAATCATAACAAATCAGTTTTCTGCCGATCCTACAGCAAGAGTATTCGGGAATAAGATATACCTTTATCCGTCACATGACATTTTACCCCAATTAGGTCAAGGACGTCCTAATTGGTTCTGTATGGCCGATTATCATGTATTTTCTTC
>DBTL01000076.1 GCA_002307035.1 Bacteroides sp. UBA1317 | reverse complement strand
CGGTCATCACCGATACCAATGCACAGATGATGCAAGTAGAGGCAAGGAAAAAGTGTGGATGAATGATCTGAATGCCATAATCTATTAATGTTGGAACCACACCGCTGATCATCCAGACACCGCTTAAAGCTCCAATGATGAGCAATAGGATAAGCGCTGTAGCTATACCCGATATATTGTTGGTAATGGCTATTTCAAAATCCCTCCATGGTATTTTGAAAAAGGCCATACCAATGAGTACACATACCGATGTGGTGGTGAGGAGCGCTATCTGGCTGCCACCACTCAGGGCATCACTTCCAAATATGTGTATGGTTGCAGCGAGCAAGGATACTAATAGTATAATGGGAATGATGGAGAGTAATGGAGAAGGAGTTTTCTTCATAATCTGCTTGGGTGACTATTTGTTAGGCTTCTATTCCGGTAAATGTTTTGAGAGCATACCCGATCAAGAAGCTGACTCCGGCTACACTAAAGCTAAGCACTGCCATTTCAACGAAACGCTTCCGGAAACTCTCTCCCCGTGCTACGGCAAAGTAATAATTGAATATCGCAATGATGAATAGTGCCATTAGTAGCATGATGCCCAGTGCAATGAGCACGTTGTCGACGAGAACAAAAGGGGTGACCAATGCAGCAACCGTAATGATATAAGCGATGCCTGTGTAGATTGCGGCTTTGATAGGATGCTTGTCGTCTCCTTTATCGGACTTTGTGGATAGATACTCTGAAGAGGCCATAGATAGTGCGGCGGCTATTCCTGTGATGCTTCCCGTTAGTGCTATTAGATGGGAATTGCTTAGTGCCAGAGTAAATCCGGCCAATGCCCCGGTAAATTCTACTAGTGCATCATTTAGTCCTAGTACCACAGAACTCATATATTCCAGTCTCTCTTCATTAATCATGTCGATGAGTTTATGTTCATGGCTCTCCTCGTCTTTGGCCAATTTTATCAACTCAGGATATTCAGGATGTTCGTAATACAATGCTTGCGCATCCTTTTCATCGGTTTCTAGCAGTTTGATGGCAAATGTGAGGCCGAGAATACGTGCCAACCAATAATACTTAGCAATGCGCATGCGTTTGGGTTTAACGTCTACCTCTGTGTATTTCTTTAATATTTCGTAGTGAGCTTTCTCTTCAACTGATATTTGTAACAGTATCTTTTTATTTGCATCATCTTTCACAATTGAGGCTAGTTGTCCATAGACAATGCTTCCTGTCAATTCGTCTTCTTGAAAACGAATAAAATTTTTAAGGGTTTCTTTATTTAGGCTCATGATTTTCTATAAGTTAATGTATACGCAAAGGTATGATATTTATGGAAAAGGACTACATACGTGTATTCCTTTTATTGATTACCCGATAAAATAATAGCAGACTGCCCCGAAATGATGTTTTCGGAACAGCCTGCCTATCCATTCTTTTTATTCTTATATTGCCTGATTATTCAATACTTAAAAACTTAACGGGATCAACAGCTTTATGCCAAAATTGCGTCCCATATTATAGATTCCTTGTCTCCCTGTTACCGGATTTTCATCGGCATATTTCAATCTGCTCAAATGATTCTGATAAGCTTTGTTCGTCAGGTTGTTGGCTGTGAAATATAACGAAGCCAATGTACGTCCTTTGTGCATAAAGTCGGTTCCGACAGAAGCATTCAGTAAGGTGTATGCAGGTGTTGCAGTTTCAGTGCCAAAAGCAGAGTATATATGATCTTGCTTCAAATTGCATTCAACACCAAATGAGATATAGGTGTTATTCAGTGCTTTGCCGTGACGGATGATATCGTAACGAAGATCAGACATTAATTTAGGCGCAGGAGTAAAAGGTAAATATTTAGTAGAATCAGCTTGATTGAGCTGAACAGAATTTACGTATGAAAAAGTATTTTGGAAATGTAATCGTTCTACCGGATGAATATCAACACTCACTTCTCCTCCTAATATACGGGCATTACCCGATACGAATTGATAGGTCTTATATCCGTCGGTAAGTAAATCCTCTCCATTACTGTCAAGTTGTTTGTGAGAGAAAATGTAGTTGTTTATGCGGTTGGCAAATAGCGAAAGCTCTCCTGAGATGAAGGGGGAGGAGTATCCTAATCCCCAATCGGCTTGCCAACTGTTTTCTGCTTTTAGGTCTATATTACCTATTTCATAACGTATTGTACCCTCATGTGCACCGTTTGAACCCAATTCACTCATGTTAGGAGCTCTGAATCCTCTGGAAAGATTTAACTTAGTATGCCATGAATCAGAGATTTGATAGGTCAACCCTACACTACCACTAATGCCACTAAAATTACGGGAGAAATCGGCAAACTTTTCTTCTGCTCCGGCAGCATTATCGCTTACAACTTCTTCATCAGCATTTAGATACAATGATTTTCCGTGGTTGTGACGATTATCAAAACGTACTCCTCCGCTTACGTCTAGTTTGCCAAAACTACGACTAGCCAAAGCGAAAGCACCAATATCGAATAAGTTATATTCTGGAATCAGGAACTCTGTTCCTTTATTCATTGATTTCTGATACATACCGTTAACCCCCGCTACTATTTTGTAGCCACTTATCTCGGGTAAGGAATATCGTATGTCGTAATTTACAGTATGTAGTTGAAAGTAAAGTCCATAGTCATTTGGTGATGCTATATCCTCGAATTCTTGACGGCGGTTTTGTTGATAACCGATGATTGTTCGGAGGTTTCCTTCTCCTAATACTATGTTGTTATTCAAGACAGCTTTATAATGATAGATTTGCTGATAAGGCATTTGATGCTTATACGACTTACTGTCTTTATCTGTTGCAACAGCCTCACTCTCTTCGCCATCAATAATAACCGGTTTCAGAAATCTACCGGTTGCTTCGTCCCGTTCACCTTCTACTATTCCGGGTGTGAGGTGATAATAATCGAGTGTGAGGTGAGAATAGCCCCAATTACGATTGATTCCCAGCAAACCGGAGACTGCTCTCTCTCTAAAGCCCGAATTGTAAACGTATCCGTCGTATTTATTTTTATAAGAATGCGCCATTTTATCACTATATCTCCAATTCCAGACAAATCCGTTTTTGTTTCCGGCGGTGTTGACTGAATAATTGAATAAGCCGTTGTTGCTTTGATATTCTGTTGCCACATTTGCTTTTATTGAACCTACGGGTAATATCGGGTCCGATTGGAAATTGATAACGCCTGCCATGGCATCCGAACCGTATGTTAAACTAGCCGGACCTTTCAGTATCTCTACCGAATTCACACTTTGAGCATCTATTTCTATTCCATGTTCGTCTCCCCATTGCTGTCCTTCCTGACGTATCCCGTCATTGACCACTACAACTCGGTTGTACCCCAAACCTCTGATAACAGGCTTTGAGATGCTACTTCCGGTTGTTATTTGTGACACACCCGGTTGCTTTGCAATAGCATCTATAATGTTAGTTGATGATTGTCGTTCCAATTCTTTCTTTGAAACGTAAGATATCGGCGACGGAGTCTTCTTTATCAGCGAATTTCCAGTTAGTGATGTGATGACTACTTCGTTAATTTCAGCATTCGATTCTTTAAGGGAGAAATTAAGTATCTCAACGGTTTTCAAATCTACTGTCTGCACGATTGTTTGGTGTCCCAAATAAGTCACCTGCAAAGTTGTTTTTATGGCGGGCAGGTTGTTTATATGATAATTTCCCTGGTCGTCACTTACAGCTCCTTTCTTCAATTCAGGGAAATAAATGTTCACGCCAATTAATGCGCTTCCGTCTATTTCATCTGTGATTTTACCTTTCAGTGATTTGTTTCCCACCGGAGCGCTTGCAAAGGCAGACGCTAGGGAGAATAAAAATATAGTGATTATATATATTGTTTTCATTGTTATGTTATATGGTTATAAGTATCAGGCTTCAAATTGATCATTTGAAGTCTACTATCTGATTAATGGATCTTTTTATTCTTAATCCGGATATACGAAATTGCTTCTATTAAACGTGTAATAGAAGGTTATAAGAAAATAAGTAAAATAGGATCAGGCAATGGTAGGGGGAGCACGCAAACCATGAGAATAAGAGAGATTGAATGTTCTCTTATTCTGATAGGTCGGAACTGTGTAAGGCAGAAGTTCCGCTATGAATGTTAGGTGAATAGATTCTGTTTGGATGAAAGGCGATAGCGTGAAATCACAAATGGGGCAATCATGATGCTCGTGCCCTGTTGCATTCGAAGATTGATGCTGAGATGAGGTTTGAATAGTCTCGTTGTGATGATGAAATGACTTCACCACATTGATTGGCATGAATGCTACTATTAGGAGCCATGCAATACTAATTCTCTTCCTGTTTTCTCTTTTCACCTTCCTAAAGAATAGTTTACCAAAAGTAGCATATTTGTTTTTTCATACAATGATGTCTTCACTTAATAAAGACTAATTTTATTCTTATTTGACTTAACAATAAATTTACCGATAATGTTTAAGGAATAGGAATTCGGTTGCAAAAGTTTAGGGAAAAGCTTTGGGATTGGCTAGATTTTAAAAAGATTTAAGTAAATTTCCGGCGAATGACTTGCAGATATCATTAAAATTAGGGAACATTGTATTCAAATTGAACATAAAAGTTTCTCTTTTAATCGTTTGTTTACTTCCTAAATAGCGAATATCAACGATATGCCCAGCTTTTGTAGAACATTAAAATATTGACCATGAAAGTAGTTACGTTTGGAGAAGTCTTATTGCGTCTTACTGCACCCGAGAATCTTCGTTTTTCTCAGGCAAAAGATTTTATCGTTACTTATGGGGGCAGTGAAGCCAATGTAGCCGTGTCGCTGGCTAATTATGGTGTTCCTACCGAGTTTGTTACTCGTTTGCCGAATAATGAAATTGCTCGTGCATGTGTCATGGCTCTTCGCTCTCATCATCTCTCTACAGAAGGTATCGTGTATGGAGGCAATCGTTTGGGTATCTATTTTCTTGAGAATGGCGCTGTGGCTCGTAGTTCTAGTGTGGTTTATGATAGAGCTGATTCTTCTTTTTCTACTCTTTGTCCGGGTATGATTGATTGGAAGAGCCTTTTTGCCGATGCTTCTTGGTTTCACTGGTCGGGCATAGCAGCCTCTTTGACACAAAGTGCAGCAGATGCGTGCCGGGAAGCAATTGAAGTAGCCAATGAAATGGGATTGACCATCTCTTGTGATCTTAATTATCGAAGAAACTTATGGAAATATGGTAAATCGGCTAATGAGGTCATGCCTGAATTGGTGAAATATAGTGATGTGCTTTTTGGCAGTGAAGGAGAATATATGAATGTATTGGGAATCAATCCTGTAGGATTTAAGGCGTTTGATACTTCATACGATATAGATATAAAGGGATTTGAGCGGGTCGGACGTGAAGCTCAGGCGATGGTGCCCCGATGCAGGAAAGTGTTTATTGAGTTAAGAAACTCAATAAATGCTAATCATGATTTGTTAGGCGGGATTCTCTATTCTGATGGATCGGTTAAGCAATCACGTATTTATGACGTGACGCATGTCGTGGATAAGGTAGGTACCGGTGATGCTTTTGTGGGAGGAATGATCTATGGCTTGATCGCTTATCCACAAGATGATCAGATAGCTCTCGACTTTGCTTTGGCTGCTTCTTGCCTGAAAACGACCATTTATGGAGATTTCAATTTAGTAACCGTTGAAGAGGTCGAAAACCTGATGAAGGGCGATGGATCAGGAAGGGTTTCTCGTTGAACAAATATATAATTGCCACCAATGCTTAATGAATAGAAGCCCGGTCATTATTAGTGCTACCGATAGTCCTGTATAAAAGTATGCGATAAATGAATCAGGTAGCAGATGAAATGTACGTATAGTAATACCCATAGTCATCATAAATGCCATAATAATCCATCCTTTGGCATCAAAAAAGGCCAGCGGATGGTTTCTGTCATCTTTTTGAGCTATTCTGCGTGTATGTTTGCCATACAGCCTTTTGAAGATAAGGAAAAAGAAGATTGTGAATATTGCAATAGCTCCGGCAACTTTCCAAGGCCAGTCTAACGAATCATTCATCCAAGTGGTGATTCCTATCTTCAATATGTTGGCTCCCGCTATGATCCATACGATACCCGCGGTGATGATCAATGTTTGTCTGCTTACTTGGTAATTCATTCTTGATGTTTTGCGTTATGGTTAATAAACAAGTTTTTTAATTATCCGCTTTAAGAAACAAAAAACATCTGCGATTGTTGCATCGCAAATGTTTTGCCATAACCACAGAGGCTTCTTGAGAAGGGTAAATAAAAGCAGTTAATTAAGCGCATTAAATTCACTACTTCAACGCACTTAATTAACTGCTTTCATACGTCGAACTCATAGCGTTTTATTTCTTCGTCAAAAGAGGCACATAATTAGCATATCCTTCCTCTTTCATCTTTTCTATTGGGATGAAGCGCAGAGAAGCACTATTAATACAATAGCGTAATCCACCTTTTTCTGCGGGTCCGTCATTAAAGACATGTCCCAGATGGCTATCACCTGACTTGCTACGAACTTCTATCCGTTGCATACCTAAAGAAACGTCTTTTTTCTCTTTGACCAGACTACTGTCTATCGGTTTAGAGAAACTTGGCCATCCACAGCCGGAATCGAATTTGTCGGTTGATATGAATAACGGTTCTCCGCTCACGATATCAACATAGATACCCTGCCGATGCTCGTTCCAATATTCATTCTTAAAAGCCGGTTCAGTAGCATTTTTTTGTGTTACAGCATATTGTTCTGCTGTTAACTTAGCACGCAATGTGGCATCATCAGGCTTTTTATAACTTTGCTTTGTTGCCAAAGCAGGTGGATTGGCCTTTTTTGCTATCTCGAACAACGAAGATGGAATGTGGCAATAGCCTCCAGGGTTTTTATCCAGATAATCTTGATGGTAATCTTCTGCTTCGTAGAAGTTTTCCATCGGCTTTATTTCCACCACAATAGGTTTAGAGTATGCTTTACCTAATTCTTGCACAGCTGATTGAATTACGGGTAAATCAGCCGGATCAGTATAATAAATGCCTGTCCGATATTGAGAGCCTCTGTCGTGGCCTTGCATATTAATGGTAGTAGGATCAATGGTCTGAAAATAAAGATCGATCAATTGTTTTAGCTTCACTTCCTGTGAATCATACTTCACTTTGACCGTTTCGGCAAAGTTAGTATTCCCTGTACACACTTGCTCATAAGTAGGATTCTTAATATTTCCATTGGCATAACCTACTTGCGTCTCTTTCACTCCTCGAATCAGTTTTATAAAATGCTCTGTTCCCCAGAAGCAGCCGCCTGCAAAATAGATATCTTTCTCTATATTCATAGTTTTGTTTTTTAATTGTTCTTTCTTTTTTTGATTAGAATCATTTGGCGCCGAAGCAAAACTGTACAAAGGTAATAATATACCCAGTATTAATAAAGGCTTAATAATCTTATTCATCTTACTTGGTTTTTTTATATATAACAAATAATTTAGGGAAAAGGAATCATAATAATTCGTAATATATTGTCGACGTTTATTTCGATCCTGACATAATACTCTAGGATACTTAAATAAAAACCAATAAATCAAGTATGAGAAAAGGTTTAAGATAGTGGCGGATATCAATGATCTAATAGAAACTTTTTGAAACTAGCCGATTTGCTTAACAGGTATAATTCAGGGAAACTCTTTTTCAGTTCTTCTGTTTTACTCTTCCATTCTTTTGTCAGATAAAGAGGTACATGCATAACTATGATCTTCTTGGGATGTAGTGTTGAAACAATATATTGCAAATCGTCCACAGTATCCAGCATGCCATAATATACAAAGGCAATATCTACATTCGGTTTCCATTCTTTATTTTGCTCTATATATGTCTTCATGTTTTCAATACCGGTATCGCCTGAATGGAAAATACGCACCCCGTCCATCTCTATTGTATAGGCTACGTTGTACATATATTGCTCTATATCAATATCCTTACGAAAAAAAGATAGATGCTTCATCGCATGAGCTGTGATATATACGTCATTGACATTTTTTGATTCATTTCTGTTTTGTTCGGGGGTAAGTTCAACGAACTGATTTTTATAGCTTACAAACCCAAACTGATCTCCATCAATAAAAACTAATGCCGGTCTGTTGGTAACCAACTTAATATTGGGGAATTTATTTAGGTATTTCACCATCAGTTCCGGGCTACAATGATCTTTATGATAATGCGTCAGCAAATACATTTCTATATGATCGAATGGAGTAGTTCCCTCCATTATGGCATTCAACGTATCTTTTCCGGGTACATCAAAGATGCCGTAACTTTCTGTAAAGAGTGCATCAATAAGCACTTTATGATGATCCGTTTTTAGCAAATAGCCTTCATTGGCTATGTAGGTTACTTCAAGGTTACATTTCTCCTTTTGGGCATGTAATTTTGTGTATAGACTTGGGATAAAAAGAATTGCAAGCAATAAAAAAGTGTGTTTCATATTATACTATTGTTTTAAAAGTTTATTTGAATTTTATTCAATGGAAATGTAGTGGCAATATATAAATAAAATCTTGAATATGGAGATAGGCAAGAAGGAAATTTAATTTGAATTTCATCGCAGATGAAATATTATGGATAATGTATATACTTTTTTTAGTACATACGATTGTTGCAGTGAAATATTATTGTACTTTTGAATATAATCAAATAATTAGGGAAAAATGAAATTCAATCCACTTCTCTGTGGTCTCATTTTGGTGGCGACCACAACAACATCTTGCAAGCAGGGCAAGTCTTCAATAGAAAAAGGCGATGCTCTTGCTTCACACATTGACTCTACAACAAAGGCTGGAGACGACTTCTTTCAATTTGCTAATGGCAAATGGTTTAAAGAGAATCCAATCCCCGCCAGCGAACAGAGTAATGGCATTTTTCAATTGGTTCAGGATACGATTAATGCTCAGGTTCGTAAGATATGCGAATCATCTGTAGCGATTAAAAATGAGCCAAAGGGAAGCAACAAACAGAAAATAGGTGACTTCTTTTATTCGGGGATGGATAGTATTTCGCTGAATAAAAAAGGAATTAGTGATCTGAAAAATGATTTGGATAAAATAGATAAAATCAAAGACCTCAATGGCATCATCACAGAAGCATCTTATATTCACACCGTTTCGTCGGCTCCACTGTTTAATATGTATGTTACTCAGGATGATAAGAACAGTAGCAAATATCAGGTGTATATTACACAGGGCGGATTGAGCATGCCAGACCGTAACTACTATTTTGATGTTGACGGGAGTGCTAAGTCTATTCGTGAAAAATTTGTTGCTTATGCGGGCAATATGTTCGGCATCATGGGATACGAAAAAAACAAAGCTAAACAAGCAGCCCTCAAATTGATGGAAATGGAAACAGCTCTGGCTAAAACATCGCGTAAGCGCGAAGATACTCGGGATCCATTGACTAACTATCATAAAATGGCGTTCAGTAAACTAGAGACACTAACATCAAACCTTGATTGGAAGTCTTTTATGAATGGAGTAGGCCTGGCTAAGGTGGATAGCGTAGTGGTTGGTCAACCGGAATTTCTTGTTGCACTGAACGGTTATCTGAAGAAATATACAGTAGAGGAATGGAAGAATTATCTTAAATTTCATCTATTGAATGGATTATCTTCCTATCTGGACGATAAAACCTATTTGGAGGATTTCAATTTTTATTCTTCTACTCTACGCGGAATAAAAGAACCGAAACCCCGATGGAAACGTGTGGTGGAGAATACTGACGGATATCTTGGAGAGCTTATAGGACAGGTCTATGTAAACGAATACTTACCTAAAGGTACCAAAGAAAAATTAGAAGAAATAGGCAATGCGATCAAATCTGTTTTTGCTCAACGCATTAAAGCACTCGATTGGATGAGTGCGCCAACCAAAGAGAAAGCTTTGAAAAAACTCGAGGCGGTGATTATGAAAGTGGGTTATCCCGATAAATGGAAAGATCTCAGTAGTATGCAGATTGATCGTACGTCTTATGTGAAAAATGTGATGAGTGCCAATAAATGGGCATTCAGCTACATGATAAATAAATATGGTAAGTCGGTGGATCGCACAGAATGGGATATGCAACCCCAGACTTACAACGCTTATTACAATCCGTCTAACAACGAGATCGTCATTCCGGGTTGTAATATCATTGTTCCCGGATACGAAAGAAAAATGGCCGATGATGCTATCTTATATGCCATTATTGGGGCAACCTTCGGGCATGAAATCACTCATGGCTTCGATGATCAAGGTTGTAAATACAATGAATTTGGTAACTTGAGTGACTGGTGGACAAGCGAGGACAAAGCGAAATTTGAGAAAAAAACGAAGATGATCGTAAAGCAGTTTAATGATTATGTAGCTGTTGATAGTCTGCACATTAATGGCGAACTGACTCAGGGAGAGAATATTGCCGATTTAGGTGGGGTAATCATGGGATTCGAAGCATTCAAAAAGACGGAGCAATACAAAAAGAAGGAACTGATTGCCGGATTGAATCCCAGCCAACGTTTCTTCCTTGGTTACGCACTAACATGGATGCTCAATATGCGTCCTGAAGCCATGGCAAATCAGATAAAAAGCAATGAACATGCTCCGGCAAAATGGAGAGTTCTTGGTCCTCTTTCCAATATGCCTGAGTTTTATGAGACTTTTGGAGTGAAGCAGGGCGATAAGATGTGGCGTCCGGATAGCTTGATTGTGAAGATTTGGTAATGAATAATTATTGATTGAGATAGAAAATCCTTGTAGCTGTTTGCTTACGAAATTTTTTTCATATAAATTATTTCATTACTGTTTACTAATGGGTAAATATATATGAAAAAACTCCTACAACCATAAAGACCGCAGGAGTTTTTTATATGTAGTAATTACTTAAATTACTTGCCTAAAGCTTGAGCTACGTCTACGGCTACAGCAACAGTAACACCTACCATTGGGTTGTTACCAATACCTAGGAATCCCATCATTTCTACGTGAGCAGGAACTGATGAAGAGCCGGCGAACTGTGCGTCTGAATGCATACGTCCCATTGTGTCTGTCATACCATAAGAAGCAGGGCCGGCAGCCATGTTGTCTGGGTGAAGCGTACGACCTGTACCGCCACCTGAAGCAACTGAGAAATATTTCTTACCCATCTCGATACATTCTTTTTTGTATGTACCAGCAACCGGGTGTTGGAAACGTGTTGGGTTGGTAGAGTTACCTGTAATAGATACGTCTACACCTTCTTTGTGCATGATGGCTACACCTTCACGAACATCGTCGGCACCGTAACATTTTACTTTTGCACGGTTTCCGTCAGAATATGCTATCTCGCGAACAACTTTCAGTTCTGACGTATAATAGTCGAATTGAGTCTGTACATAAGTAAAGCCATTGATACGAGAAATGATCTGTGCAGCGTCTTTTCCAAGTCCGTTCAAGATGCAACGAAGTGGTTCTTTACGAACTTTGTCTGCCTTTGCAGCAATCTTGATTGCTCCTTCAGCAGCAGCAAATGATTCGTGTCCTGCAAGGAAAGCGAAACATTTAGTTTCTTCACGAAGTAGACGGGCGGCAAGGTTACCATGGCCAATGCCTACCTTACGGTCAGCGGCTACAGAACCGGGAATACAAAATGCCTGAAGACCAAGTCCGATAGCTTCAGCAGCATCAGCAGCTACTTTACAACCTTTTTTCACAGCGATGGCAGCACCTACTACATATGCCCATTTGGCATTTTCAAAGCAGATAGGCTGAGTTTCTTCACACGTTTTATAAGGGTCAAGTCCATTAGCTTCGCATATTGCGTTAGCTTCTTCTATGTCTTTGATGCCGTTAGCGTTCAAAATATCCATGATACCTTTGATACGACGGTCTTGACTTTCAAATTTTACTTCTCTAATCATAGTTTCTTTCCTCCTTATATTATTCGTGACGTGGATCAATGTGTTTAACTGCTCCCTGTTCCGCTGTTACGCGTCCGTACGTGCCGGTTACTTTCTTCAAAGCTTCGTTAGCATCTGTACCCTTCTTGATTTCATCCATGAATTTGCCCATGTGAACGAACTCGTAGCCACAGATTTCGTCATTCTTATCAAGGAAAATGTTTTTGATGTAACCTTCAGCCATTTCAAGGTAACGAGGGCCTTTAGCCAATGTTCCGTACAAAGTACCTACCTGGCTGCGAAGGCCTTTACCTAAGTCTTCCAAACCTGCACCGATGATAAGACCACCTTCAGAGAAAGCACTCTGAGTACGTCCGTACACAATTTGTAGGAATAGCTCGCGCATAGCAGTGTTGATAGCGTCGCAAACAAGGTCAGTGTTCAATGCCTCAAGAATTGTTTTTCCCGGAAGAATTTCGGCAGCCATTGCCGCAGAGTGAGTCATACCGGAACATCCGATAGTCTCAATTAAAGCTTCCTGAATGATACCCTCTTTAACGTTAAGCGTCAACTTGCAAGCACCTTGTTGAGGAGCACACCAGCCAACACCATGTGTTAAACCTGAGATGTCAACAATTTCTTTTGATTTTACCCATTTGCCTTCTTCGGGTATGGGAGCCGGTCCATGATTAGGACCTTTCTTCACAACACACATGTGTTCCACTTCGTGTGAATAAGTCATAATTAGCTCTTTTTTTTAATGAAATAATATAAATTTGTAACCACAGAAATCTAATTGCCCGCAAAGTTACTCGTTTTATTTGGTTTATGCAATTGAGCTTTGATTCGTTTTTTAAGAAATCAATCAAATAACAGACTGTAAATCTGGGGATTGCAAAGTGGAGATTGCACTTGTCTTCTTTCTGCAATTATATGGGCTGTTTTATTGAGGACTTTTTTTAATTGCTGCTTTCACTTGGTCAGAAAAAAGTAAATCCTTGATAATAAAATTACCAAGGATTTACTTTTTTAGCTTGTCAGCAAGTAGTGCGTCCGGGATTCGAACCCGAGTTACCGCCGTGAGAGGGCGGCGTCCTAGCCACTAGACGAATGCACCATTATTTCTTTTCGGCTGCAAAATTACTAATACTTTTTTGAATGAACAAGCATTTAGATGCATTATATCTGAATTCTTTCATCATCTCGTAGTTAGAAAGAGAAAACTTTATACTAAATATTATTCAATCATCACCGACTTCATCTTTTCATTTCCATAGAAAGTAGGAAAGTACATTAATTCTGCTTTTGCCGGATTGAGAGAGTATTTTCCTGTATATCTCGAAATAAGTTCGACAGTGAATCGGTGCTCACCTTTAGTCAGTTTATTGCTAAAAATGACAATTTTTTCTTTGAAATATTCTCTATGTAATTCTTTTCCATAATCACCTCTGTTTTTTGATTCGTAAGTGCACCCAGCCGGAATAGGTATTTCTATTTGTACATATTCGGCATCTGCATCTACTCGTACACTCACTTCGAGTTTGGCCACCTTTCCTGCTTTCAAATATGAGATGGTATCTTTGTTCTCCATAAAGAGAGTTTTTACAGTAAAGCCTTTCTTGGATTCAGATAACGGTTTTTTATTCCATTCTTGTTGATAGGCTGTTACAAACAGAGGTAGTGTACCTTCTTTTTTAATATTGATATTTTTCTTAGATTCTGTTTTTACAGTATAAGGAAATTTTAATATTCTTCGTTCGTTCACATACATAGATGCTTCTTTATACTGATCATTCTTACTCAACATATCCGGCATGACCGTTTCAATTATGCGTGACGATTCATAAGTGTTTTGCCATGAACTGCCTTGGCGATGTTCGAAGAAATAGTTTCTTATATTATTCAGATCCGATTCATGTCCGCCGATGTTTTTTAGAAGAGTATAAGCTATCAGCGTATTCTCTGTATTGTTTTCATAAGGCAACATGAAACTGCGGGACTGAGTATCACCTTCTTTCATAGTGCCCCAATACATTCCACCAAGCATCGTTTTGCGCGAATATTGCATCAAGGAATCTATATTAATTTGATCTTTCAGTCCAATGATAGACATGGTCAGCATTGATTTTAGCTTATCAGACACAGTACGGCTTTTCAGCTGCTCGTCAATCTGTTTAAAATAAGAAGAGTAGTCGATTAGAGCATCCATACGTTTCAAAAGTATAAGTCTGTCCAGTAATTCTTGTTTGGCTAATGGTATCTTGTCAGGAGTGGTTAGTTTCAAATTAGCAAGTCCATCTTTTAGTTCTGCTTCGAACGCATTACATAAGCTGCTTTTATTAATTTTCGTTTTATATCCTGCATTTTCAGCATCTAACATTGCACTTATCACTTGTTTCGATATCCAAAGTTCGGTATTTCCTTTATTCCACCATCCCCATAAACCTTCTGAATTGCGATTTTTATCCAAAGAGCTTATCAGATTATTAATTTTTTGATCGTCTTTAAATTCTTTTCCCAATATCTTAGCAATCTGTTTCTTCGATAGCATAGCTTTTATTTTAGAAGCCATTTGCTCATTACACATATACGGATAACTGTCTATTTTATCAATCTCACGAAGAAATACCTTGAGGCTCGAAACTTCCGCATGAATTGTAGTTATACCTAATGCCGGATCTATATTGAGCGTATGTGAGGTTGTATCATTGATGACTCTAAAATCACCATGAGTCTGCAACATGCCCTGTTCAAATATAGGGATAGATTGTTCTTCTCCATCAAAATATCCATTCTGCATTTTCAATGAATAAGATAGCGTAAGACTGTCTCCTGTTTGAACTTTGACGGGAATATAATCGATATGTGATGTAAGTAGTTTTATCTTTTCTTGCTGTATACTTCCTTTTAGATCAATACTTCGATCTACTTGAATAGTATCACCAAAATGATTGGTTATTCGCCCAACAGCGTTCAGGCTATCACCTCTAATGGCAAAACGTGGAGTAGAAAGACGTGCGGTCAGAGCTTTAAAAGATTTGATAGTCATTTCCTTTTTGTCAGTCTGCTTTCTGTTACCAACGGCTATAAAGTAAGCATTCCAAGTTGTAATATCGTCGGGATAGGTAATATCAAATGATGCTTCTCCTTTTATGTTTGTTTTCAACGTTGGTTGCCAGAAAGCATCATCATGGAAATTCCGACGCATGGAGTTTCCAGCTTGTGTTGGTATAGACTTTGTATCATCATTTTTGTCAGTTTCCGTTGCATTCAAAGTATTGGTCTGAATCATAATAACACCATCTTTAGCTCTAGCGCCGTATATTGCTGTTGCACTATTATCTTTCAATATATTTAGAGATATAATAGAACTTGCATCGATGTCTTCTAACTTGCCACTATACGGTAAGCCGTTAACTAAAATAAGAGGATTGGAACCTTTTGAATCACTCGAAGAACCTCTAATAGTTAGGCCTGCAATACGTCCTTGTAATGTCTGGCTATCTAGTGTAGTATTTGAAGAATTATCATTGATAGTAATAGTAGACCCTGTTAAGAGAGATTTCTGTTCGCTTCCATATCCAACGACAACCACTTCCTGCAAACTTTGAGAATCCTCATTAAGCACGATTTTATAATTGTAACCTTCTGAGTATTTTACTTTTTTAGGAATATATCCTATATAAGTAAAAGTGATTTCATCGCCTGATTTTCCTGCCAATTCGAAATATCCGTCTAAGTCGGTAGTTGTTCCTACCTTTGTTTTATTTATAGTAGCCGAGGCTCCAATAATAGGTTCCCCAAAATTATCGCATACTATACCTGTTATGATGCCTTTACGAGCATTACTTCTTTTATAGCTTCCTGTTTCTTGTGCCGGAACGCTTATAATACTATCTATCTTAAAAGAATTATTGATGTATGGATTTCGACTAAAAACCTTTCTTGTATCTCGTTGAAATAAATTAAATGCTGTTTTAGCCAATTTGCTATTGGTGTCATACTCTATAGAGTCTAGTCTAAGGTAATTTTGTCCGTTTGGGTGTAACGTTACTGTTTTGCTATATGATGTAGAATCATTGAGTGCTATAGTTACGACCATATTGCCTACAGATAAGCTGTTGAAATTTCGAGTACCTCCGTAGAACAACTGATGATCTTTGATCTCTTCTTTCTTCTCCGGCACAATAAGTATTAAAGAAGGCTTTATCTCCAAACCTTTTGTGTCTTTTCCGAGATATAGACTCAATCGACATTTATTATTATGTCTATAGTTGAAGTCGGCAAAACCATTTGAGCTAGACAAGGTGCTATTTAAGCGATTATTGAATTGTTCCCGAATGTCACCTGGAGTAAGTAATTGTTCCTTGAAATTCGTTTTAGGTATATATTTTGAAATAGATCGATGAAAAGGCGCGCTATTCCAGCTCTTTATCTTCTGATAATTTTCATATAAAAGATACTCGTTTCCCCCTTCAATTTCTATATTTGAAACTAGTTTATCATCTATATATAGCGATGCCATATTAGCGATGCCATTCATAAAATTGCGTGAAGGAAAGGGTCCTGCGAGAATAGCCGAATTTATATATCCTCTCAATGTATTATTATAATTGTTTCTCGGCGTGTTGTTTAGATAATAATGAATGTTTCCTGAACTAATATAAGCCGGCAGTTCTAGATTTACCCTTAAGTTAGGTAGATCTAATCTGCCAAAGGTATTGTTCACCGTTATTAATTGCGATGACAATTGCTCAACCTCTTTTTCATTTAATTCATTTTGCTCTTTCTTTTTTAATAGTTTAGATACCAGTACAAATGGATCGGTATCTTCATCTTGAATAGCTTTACGAACATAAGGAGTTTTAGCATCAAAAGACAGAATGTTTTTTGCGCCCTTTTGAATGTTTACATTATATACAAGTATTTCTCGGTCATGCGTACGAAATTTCAGATTGTGCTTACCTGGCGTTACACAGAACGAATATACGTCAAGTTGCTGTGCCTGATCAAAATAATATAACCGTTGGTCGATCCATAACATATGTACTCCTTGTAAAACTCCATCTATAACGATGTATGGTGAAATTTGAGTTGTACCATCTATACTAGGCTCTGCATATGAATAATAAATGTTGGGGTATAAGAATTTGTAATACTCGATGGTATCCAATGCCATCGTGTTTTTCCATTTTTCCCATTTCATATCAACGTTTCCAGCAATAGAATTTTCTTCTGGATTATACCTCTTATCTGCAAATTCTTTGGCATGTAGATATTTTCCTTTTATCGCTAAATCAGGCATTGAGTAGCTTTCAAATTTGGAAGTAAATGAATAGGCGGTAATATCAACGTTGTTCGCTGGCTTTCTTTTCTTATCAGTTACCGATATCAGAATATTCGCTTTTTGTCCTGGATATACGGAGGTTGGAGTAGAAACATCTATTGATATATTCTTCTCAGTGAAAGGAAGAGATTGTCTTATGTTCTTGCTCTCTTCTCCGAAAAGATAAGATAGTTGCATACTATAACCTTGCTCATTTTTAGCCTTTACTGAGTAATTTAATTGTGTTGTATATCCTTTTGCTATTTCTTTATTTTTTTTGCGTACAGCATACCAAAACGGGATTTGTGCAGGGTTATCCACAATGAGATATATCGAATCGTTTTGGCGATAGAATTTGTATGCAAGTTGATCTTCTCTTATATCGTCTAAAAAATAAGTTTTTGTAGTATGTTTTGTTTTTACTGTAACGTCTGATGCTATCCAAGATATCGGCATGGAGTATGGCAGCATGACAGAATCGACAGATAATATTGATCCATTTTCTCCGTCAACACTAATTTCAGCCATTATTTCTTGCGATTTGCCTTTATTCAACTCTTTCATCGTCAATATGCCTTTTGATAAAGAAAAGTCAATCGTATAATCATCCGCTTTCTGTGAAAGTCTTTTTGATATGGTTCTTTTTTCGTTATCAGTACTCAGGTATGTGCATTTTACTTGATAGTTGATAGATACATTTGCAGGGAAAATAGAGTCGGATAAGATAATTTCTTTTTCTGATAATCCGCTCATATCTACAGTCTGTGTCCATAGTGTGTCGGGGATAAAAACTGACTGTGATTTTTTCATCTTGTATTGATCAAATGGATCGGGTATGACTAGAATCTCTATTTTACCATCATACACAGCCATCTCGTTTTCGTCTGTTACTTTAAACTTCAGCTTGACAGAATCTCCTTTTTCGTATTCTTCTTTATTCGTTTGTGCTGTAAAATGAAGGCTTTTCAGTTCATAATCTTCGTATCTAAACTGGGATGTGACTTCGTTGTCTCTGTCTTTTATTGTTTTTAAAGCGATTATATAATTATTATCTAACTTCAGATTAAGGCTATCTGATAGTTTTAATTGATATGTGTACATTCCTTGACGATAAGGATTAAGGTTTGCTAATGTGGTGTCTATCTTATTCGGATAGTAACTAAGTAGTTTTAGATCAACAGCTTTATCATAGGGTTTTCCGTTACGATTAGTCATGTAAGCTTTAAGTTTTACTGTTTCTCCTGGTTTATACTTTGGTTTGTTGAATACAATAAATCCTTTATATTTATTCTTTGTTGGATGATCATTGGAGTTGAAGAAGTTATGAAAATTATATTTCATTTTGCCCCATGTTGTTCTAAATAGGTTGCTTTTATAATGATATGGACTTTGCTTTTCTATTTCAATATAATGATAAACTCCTTTATTGTTGACTTCTATTATTTGCTTGTCTTTTGTATCCTTTGTGTTGTAAGTCTGGGTGTTTCTATTGAATTTGAACGCTTTTGAACCGCATCTCACTGTGGCATCATCCACTATATTGCCTAATGAATCGTATAGGCAAAGCGTCATTTTTTCGGCTGTCACAATTTTAAAGTATAAATCGTCGACGATATGATCTGTATACACAAGCTGGCTACCTTCTGCCTTCACAATCACATAATTGCCTCGAGGAAGTTTGGGTACATTGCCGTTTAGAGGGATTTTATTAACTAACGATTGTAGCATATCCTCTTCAATCTTCTTATTTTGAAGGTGCATTTTGCGTAAATCATCTTTGCTTATTCTATATATATATCGCTCTACAGAGTTACGTCTACTGTCGGATAGTCGGGTTTGTCCAAATGCGACAACAGAGATAAATAATAGTATAGTTGTTACGATTGTTAGATGTGTTTTCATCATATTTGTTATAAAAAGATTCTATCAATTGCAAATCTAAATATAATTGGTTAAAGTAAAAGTATTATATGTTTTTTTTTGTATTAAAAAGAATAATTTATCGCCTAAAATATCATTTTCCGACATACCCTGTCGATAGACAAACGAAATATTATCTATGAATTTGCAGAAGAATTAAGCAAAGATGTAAAGATAGCGCACCTGCCCCTACAGGCTTTCTGAGCAGGGTTTGTTGAACGTCCGATATCAGCGTGTTGAAAGCACGTTTTCAACACGCTGATATCGGACGTTCAACACGCTGAAGTTATGTGATCGTTTTTAAAACGCTTATTTGTAAAGAATGAGGATTGGTGTGATCATGGCAAGACCAGAAAGGGTCTTTTAGGCAGTTTCTAAGTAATATGCTAGACGAATTACGAATCCGTTTGGATTAAGAGTAAAAAAGAAATCCCTGCAAAACTTTCGTCTTACAGGGATCTTTCTTGGCTTTGTTTTGGTGTCACTATTGTTTCACCTCCATTGCGGAAGCGGGGGGATTCGAACCCCCGGTACAGTTACCCGTACGTCAGTTTAGCAAACTGGTGGTTTCAGCCACTCACCCACCTCT
>DBTL01000040.1 GCA_002307035.1 Bacteroides sp. UBA1317 | reverse complement strand
GTTTTGACAATGTACAATAATATGAGATCACGGGATAAATCCCATTATGAACAATTCGGCTATTATCATAAATCATTTTACCGATATGTTGAAGCAACAAGTGTGACGCCGTTTTCGATGAGAGCAATAGAAAAGGCTTTGCATTGTGTTTTTGTTGCACTTGTTCGTGCAACTGTTCCTAATTTGGCAGCAAATGACTCTGCAAGATATTTTAGGGCAGATAACTTTGCGGTGATTCAGATTAAAGAATACCTCGTTCAGCGAGTACGTGAGGTAATGCCAGACAGCGTAGCATTTGCTCAGACTTCCTTAGGTGAGTTTGCACAGAAGTGGCAAGATGTCGCGGAAGCAAACGAAAACACCTTGTATTACAAGAGCTACAATGGGAATCCGAGTTTGTTATCTTCAGCTGAAGATGATTCGGAACTGGGCTTGCCCAAAATTTTAAACTCACTGCGCAATGTCGACCCCACAGTTAATATCTATTTTAACAGGAGGTAATTGAGATGGCTCGTCAGTTTGGAAGTAAACAAAAACCTGAAAATGCCGGTGAAGTTCGTCAAAGCCAGCTCATTACCACATTTGGAATTGGTTCAATAGTGGATTTTGTATGCGATACTGTTATTATCGGAGGAGTTGATAAGTGGGACAGGGATGACATAGATGAAGACTGGGAGGATAGAAAATTATTCAATAATAACCTTCAGACTTTAACAGGAGCAGAATTTTTCCTTGCGCCTAAATCAGCAAGTAATATGCGGTTCAGAAAAAGCAACGATGTTGAGTCCTATATTTTCCCAAGAAAGCTCTATTGCCCTATTTGTAAACACATAATCGATGCTGAAGAACTTGGGAACCAGCAAAAAAAGCATAACTGCTTCATGCCTAATCCTAAAAAAGGCGGTAAGCCATGCGGTGGGCATCTTGTGGCATCCCGTTTTGTTTTGGTATGCCCGAATGGTCATATAGAGGATTTTCCGTACTCATGGTGGGTGCATCATGGAAATAAGTGCAGTAGCGGCAAAGCTAATCCACGGATCAAGATGTTCAACATAGACAACAGGAGTGATGTTGATAGCCTTATGGTTGAATGCGAAGAATGTCAAGCAAGACGTGGGATGGCTAATGCTTTTGCCAAAAATGCTTTCAGCGGTGAAAATGGATATCCTTGTTGTGGACATCATCCTCATTTAGGAATAAATCATCATTCTGAATGTGCAGAGATTGTTTCGGCTCGATTGCGTTCTTCCTCAAGCGTGTATTTTCCAGCAAATATGAGTGCATTGTCTATTCCGCCTTGGAGTCAAAGAGCGGTGCAAGCAATAGAAGCCGCGTATGAGAATATTCAGGAGATGGAGGAGTTCGGCGACGCTGCTGTTAGAAAATTCATTAGGAAGCAAGTGCTAAATAAAGTTAGAGATCCAATAACATTTGAAGATTTAATTTCAGCATATACATTAGTTAAAGATAAAAAAGCATCCTCAGCAATGCATTCTGAAGCTGATGTTTTTGCGGCTGAATACGATGTTCTGTGCAGAGGAAATGTTACCGCGGATGAATATGTGGCTTCTAAAGCTATTGTTCCACCTGCGTTCAAAAGCATTTTTGAATCAGTAACTATTGTTGAAAAACTTACAGTCATTAGTGCTTTAATCGGGTTTACGCGTATACAACCGTGGAATGGAACAATTAAAGATAATCCCTGTCTCGCGCCTCTTTCCATAGAAAAAAAGAAATGGTTACCGGCAGTAAAACTATTGGGTGAGGGCATTTTTATTAAATTTGATGCAAAGGCGTTAGACGGTTGGAGTACCGTTGTAAATGATCGTTACTCGCAAATGGCACATGAGCTTGAAAATTCGTTCTTTACAAATGAGCGATTTTCCTCTGAATATGTTGCAATGCACACATTCGCGCACCTGTTGATTCGGCAACTTGCGGATGATTGCGGATATAGTGCCTCGTCTTTAAAAGAAAAGATATACTCAACATTTCATGAGGGGACAAACCAGACTGAAATGCATGGGGTACTTATATACCTTTCAACGTCTGATGCAGAAGGAAGCCTCGGCGGGCTGATAAGTATCGGTAAAGATCCGAAGCGCTTACAGGCAGTCCTTAAAAATATGCTACAAAAAGCTTTGTGGTGTAGCGGCGATCCGCTTTGCGCAAGCTCAATGCAGCAGGGATTCAACTCTCTAAATTATGCTGCTTGCCATGATTGTGCTTTGCTCCCTGAAACCTCATGTGAATTTCGGAATGTTCTTCTTGATCGTATTTCAGTAATAGGTACAGCAGATAATCCAGACTTAGGTCTTATGGGCAATATTGCACTTGAATTGCTTGGAGGCGACCAGCAGTGAGCATAGCCAATTATATCGAGCAAGCCATAAATGAACTGCTCAAAACTGATAACGAAATTAAAGCGCAGTTTTATTCTCAGCCAGATGCGTCTGTGTCAGAAGAGTGGCATAAGCAGCACCATCAAATAAAAAAGTTGATTAGTCAACTGCAAGAAATAAAAGTTGAGGGTTTAACTATTGAAAAAAACGTGACAATTGTGCATCCAAAACTGCCTACTTACACTTATTTTGTGATTGCTCGCAGTGATATGAGTGGAAAAGCCTATGGCGTGCTGGATGGCTCACGCTTTAAGGTCTTATCCGGAAGTTTTATAGCTTCAACCATGTCCTTAGATATGTATGAAATAGTAAAACGTCTGCGTGCTCAAAATTCCGTATTCATAAACTCAGACAATATACTCACGAAAGAGATCAGTTTTGATAACCCTGGTCAGGCAGCAAGATTTGTCACAGGTATACACGTTAATGGTATTGAGGAATGGAAAACACCGGACGGAATATCGCTTAAGCAGTATTCTAAACACAATACTGCTGAGTTAGTAGATCCCGTGGATTTTTCATTTAAAAATCAATAAGCTCAAATGATTTCTTATCAAATAGAAATATTTCGCGATAATGTAAAGAAGGCGGAGCTATGCCGGTCAATGCAGTTTCTATGGATAATATACCTGAAACATCTTATTTAAACACGGATAACACAGCGCATTATCGCGCCATCATGCGTGTGTTTTATGACGAATCTGAAAAGACCCATTACCAGTTAGATAAGGAAACTGTTTTGGAAAAGCTACATCAAATTCCTGCCTTTGCGGACTACACGATGGAACAGCTTCTTCCGCACCTGAACCAATTGGTTATTTGGAAAAATCTCACGCCCATCCAAGATCCGAGCCGAGCAAACACAATTGCGGAATATAAAAACAATCAGTTCCGCTATCTTATGTCAGGGGCGGCCGTGGAAGTAGAGCGTATGA
>DBTL01000053.1:16259-49280 GCA_002307035.1 Bacteroides sp. UBA1317 | reverse complement strand
AACTGCTTCTTCGGGCAAAACGGTATGGGTAAAACGAATTTGCTTGATGCTGTGTATTTTCTCTCATTTTGTAAGAGCGCGGGGAATCCGATTGATTCTCAGAACATCCGTCATGATCAGGATTTTTTTGTGATTCAGGGTGCGTATGAAGCTCCCGACGGAACGCCGGAGGAGATCTATTGTGGAATGAAGCGCAAGTTGAAGAAGCAATTCAAGCGGAATAAAAAAGAGTACACACGTCTGTCTGATCATATTGGCTTTATCCCTTTGGTAATGGTTTCACCGGCCGATTCAGAATTGATTGCGGGTGGCAGTGAGGAGCGTCGTCGCTTCATGGATGTGGTGATATCGCAATATGATAAGGAATATCTGGAGGCATTGATCCGTTACAATAAGGCCATGGCACAGCGAAATTCTTTGTTGAAGAGCGAACAGCCGATAGAAGAAGAGCTTTTTCTGGTGTGGGAAGAGGCTATGGCGCATGCCGGTGAAGTGGTGTTTCGGAAGCGTGAGGAGTTTATTCGCGAGTTTATCCCTATTTTTCAAACATTTTATTCGTTCATATCGCAAGATAAGGAGCAGGTCGGTTTGGCCTATGAGTCGCATGCCAGGAATGCTTCGTTGCTGGAGGTGATGAAAGAGAGTCGTATGCGCGACAGAATAATGGGTTATTCATTGCGAGGTATTCATAAAGACGAGCTGAACATGCTACTGGGTGATTTTCCGATAAAGCGTGAAGGCTCGCAGGGGCAGAACAAAACATATCTGGTAGCCTTGAAACTGGCGCAGTTCGATTTCTTAAAAAGAACGGGCAGTAGTGTTCCGTTGTTATTGCTGGATGATATATTCGATAAGCTGGATGCGTCTCGTGTAGAGCAGATAGTGAAGCTAGTAGCCGGCGATAACTTCGGACAAATTTTTATAACAGATACCAATAGGGAACATCTGGATCGAATCCTCTTTAATGTGGGGAGTGACTATAAAATGTTTCGCGTAGAGCAGGGAGAAATTAATGAGATGAAGGAGGGTAATGATGAAACGGAATGATGCGGAGCCGATAGGCAAGTTGATTCAGCAATTCTTACGACAAGAAAGTCTGGAAACGCCTTTGAATGAACAGCGGTTGATTGCTGCGTGGAAAGATGTATTGGGACCTACCATTCATTCGTATACCAAGGAACTTTTCATTAAAAATCAGGTTTTATATGTACACCTGACTTCTTCTGTACTTCGGCAAGAGTTGATGATGGGGAGGGAGATGTTGGTGCGTAATCTCAATAGTCAAGTGGGGGCAACCGTCATCACCAATATTATTTTTCGCTAAATGTTTTTTCCGTAGACCTCAGTATCTTATTCACAGGTAATGATGGTATCCATACGAATATCAAATTCCTCCGACGGTACTTCTTCTACCAGTTGGAAAGGGAAACAAATACCGATTTTGTAAGCAGAGATATGCGGCAACAATCTGTCGTAATAACCTTTTCCGTGCCCAAGGCGTCTGCCTGAAAGATCAAAGGCAACTCCCGGAACAATCACCATATCAATAGACTCATAGTCGGTAAAGGGTTCGCCTACAGGTTCTTCTATTCCATAGCTTCCAGTGCGTAGTGATTGTATTCCCGAATATAAACGTAGTTCTAAATCATTACCTACTACGACAGGGAGAAGTATTCTTTTGTCTTTGCTCCATTTCTCGATGAAGTCATGGGTTTGTACTTCATCCTTCATGGAGTAATAGAGTAGAACGGTTTGCGCTGCTCTGAAAGCCGGGTGGCTTTCGAGCAGCGTTAATATTTTAACAGAAAGATACTTTAGCGTAGAGGCGCAATACCGGGTTTTCTTTAACGCTATTTGCTTGCGCAGTTCTTTTTTTCTTTCCTTCATTTTTCTTTGTGGGTTGTTTTACAACTGCGGGCGCTTTTGGAAAAGCTTCTCCTTTCTTTAGTATTTCTATTGCTTTTTTCACAGTCGTATCGCTATTATTGAAGTATTTGATATAGGCCTCTTTTCCTAGCATGTTGTAAATGATATTACCATAAATGTTTCGCTCAAGTAACTTATGCGATTTCTGGATAAGTATGTTTCTTCTCTTTATTCCTTTACTATCAGCGTAGCGAACAAACTGTTCTACCAGGTTTTGGTGACGTAGATAAGTAAGTAATGTTCCTTCATCTTCATATTGACTCATTTGATCACGGTTGCGGTCGGTGTACTGAAAAGTAAATTGTATGGTTAATCCTTTGTTGAGTACACTGGTCAGATAAGAACTTACTCCGGTGGTATCTTGTGGCACAAAGAGGTCGGGCATGATGCCTCCACCGCCATAAACAGGCCGTCCCAATCCGGTTGAGTAACGAAGTTTTTCATCTAATTTGATGCTGTCTCTTGAGAAAAACTCTCCATGCTCGTAGCGGGTGAGCCAATCCATTTCGTAGTTTTGATCTTTACCACTTTCGTAATGTCGCTGAATACAACGTCCTGAAGGAGTGTAATAGCGGGCAATGGTCAGACGAATGGCAGAGCCGTCGCTGAAATCGATGGGCTGTTGCACCAAACCTTTACCAAAAGAGCGGCGACCAATGATCATACCGCGGTCGTTATCTTGAATGGCGCCTGCGAAGATTTCGCTGGCGGAAGCCGAACCCTCATCAACCAATACTACAATAGGCATTTTCTGACAGCTACCGGTTCCGTTGGCAAATTCATCCGTTCGTGGATACTTACGGCCTTGGGTATATACAATCAGTTTGCCTTGAGGTAAGAATTCATTTACCATTCGAATAGCAGCTTCCATATATCCTCCTGTGTTTCCTCTTAAGTCGATAACCAGACCCTGACAGTTCTTATGGCTTAGAATAGCAATTGCATTGAGCAGTTCGACATGTGTGGTGCGCCCGAACTTGCTGATCTGTATATAGCCGAATTTATTGTTGAGCATGTAGGTGGCATCAATGGTGTTTTGAGGTATATCCCCACGGGTGATATTAAATTTGAGAATATCTTTCTCTGTCATTCTTTTAACTCCCAACTTTACTTGAGTCCCTTTGGGGCCTTTGAGGGTACGCATCGCTACATCGTTTGTCACCTTCTTGCCTACAAATGAAGTATCATTAACAGAAACGATACGGTCTCCTGCCATTAATCCCACTTTTTCAGAAGGGCCTCCCTGTATAACGCTGTTGACATGAATCGTGTCATCTTGTATGGTGAATTGGATACCGATTCCACTAAAACTGCCTTCCAACTCAGAATTGACATTCTCCAAATCTTTGGCGGGAATATAGGTAGAGTGTGGATCAAGCTCGGCTAAAATCTGTGGCATGGCTTTTTCAACCAGATCGGTCATGTTTACTGTGTCCACATATTGATCGTCGACAATGCGCAACAAGGCATTTAGTTTATTAGAGGAACTATTGATAATTCCTAAGCGATTGCCCGAAAAATGTTTCGCATAAAAAGTCCCGATAAGAATTCCAACTACCACACTTATAGCAATGACTAGTGGTATAAACCTCGAAGAGTTTCTTGTACGCATATCTTTTTTTGTTTTGAACGTTTTTTTCTTGTTACTTATATTTCTTTATCGGCTTTCTCGGGTTCCAGATACAGAACTTCAATGCCGGCACGTTTTAATAAATCGATACCATCTTCCAATCGATATTTTTCCGAGTAGATCACTCGTTTGATACCAGCCTGGATGATTAATTTGGCGCATTCAATGCATGGCGCAGCCGTAACATACATGGTAGCTCCGTCGCTACTATTGTTTGAACGAGCTATTTTAGTTATGGCATTTGCTTCAGCATGAAGCACATAGGGTTTAGTCAGGTTATTCTCATCTTCACATATATTTTCAAAACCGGAAGGAGTTCCGTTGTATCCGTCGGAGATAATCATTTTCTCTTTCACGATAAGCGCTCCTACTTTTCGTCGTTGGCAGTAAGAATTTTCAGCCCATATTGTGGCCATTCGTATATAACGTTTGTCCAATTCTAATTGTTTCAGTTGTGCTGTTTCCATGTTCTGACTTTTATTCTTGGACGTGAAAAAGAAGACATTTTGTTATCCCCTCTTCTTTGAAATAGATATATAAATTGCTTTCGTCGCCACTGTATGATGTCGCATTATTTAGCCCATCTAAAAAGGCTTTACCTAGTACGTCACTATCGGTGGTTGTGTTTGTGGTAGAACTGAATGTGCGACTCTCGCCATCAGCTTCCCATGTTCCGGAAAAAGAGTTGTCAATTCCTCTGCCACTGCAGGTCCCGGCAACGGTATTTCCTGTTATAGTTCCGCTGAATGCAATAGTGCAGTTGCTGCCTTCTTGCATCAATGTACGAGATGCCTCTTCAGCTGTTTCATCACCATCCCAATAGTCACTTGAAGCGTTTCCCTCAAGAATATCAGTCAATTTCCATGTTTTACCCAAGAAAATCTTAGCTACATCATCCGTGTCGTTGCATCCACTTAACAGAGGAAACAGAAGGATAAGAAAGCATAAATATTTAGTTTTCATTTTCATTTTTTTATTCCATTTCTAATAAGCAATGCATCAATGGTAGGTTCTTGCCCGCGAAAACGTTTATACAAAACCATTGGATGTTCTGTGCCACCTTTGGATAATATATTGTTGCGGAACGATTCGGCTACTTCATTATTGAAAATACCTTTTTGTTTGAAGAGTGAGAAAGCATCAGCATCCAATATTTCGGCCCATTTATAGCTGTAATACCCCGCTGAGTAGCCTCCGGCAAAGATGTGCGAGAATTGTGTGCTCATGCAAACGTCGTCTACAACCGGAAGAATCTGAGCTTTGGCCCATGCTTTTTGTTCGTAGGCTTTTACATCTCCATCGAAAGGGGTAGAGCGTGTGTACCATGCCATGTCAAGTAATCCAAGACTGACTTGTCGCAGGCAACCGTAAGCTGCGTTAAAGTTAGAGGCATCCACTAGTCTTTGTACCAATGTATCCGGAATTAATTCACTGGTTTGATAATGTTTGGCAAAAGTGTTAAGGAAGTCTTTTTGAATGGCAAAATTCTCCATGATTTGAGAAGGTAATTCTACAAAGTCACGGTAGACACTCGTTCCACTCAAGCTCTCATAGTTTGAATTGGCAAACATGCCATGTAGGCTGTGGCCGAATTCATGCAAAAACGTTTCTACTTCATCGAAGGTAAGTAGAGCCGGTTTGCTATCGGTGGGCTTCGTAAAGTTCATCACTAAAGTAATGTGCGGACGACTATTTTCACCTGTTTTTTCATCAATCCATTGTCCTTTAAAGCTGGTCATCCATGCTCCCGAACGTTTGCCGGCACGAGGATGGAAGTCGGTATAGAGAACAGCAAGATAACTACCGTCCTTATCAAAGACTTCATAAGCATCTACATCTTTATGATAAACAGGGATATCAGGATTCTTCTTGAATGTGATGCCATATAGTTTGGTTGCTAATCCGAAGACACCCTCTTTTACCTGACTGAGTTCAAAGTAAGGGCGTAGCATCTCTTCGTTGATGCTAAACTTTTGATCTTTCAGCTTATTAGAATAATAACTCCAATCCCATGGCATTAAGCGAAAGCTATCGCCTTCCGTTTGACGAGCCAGAGATTGTACCTCATTATATTCTTTTTTAGCAGTAGGAGTGTAGGCCTCCAGCAGTTGATTGAGTAATTTGTATACGGCATCGCTGTTTTGAGCCATGCGTTTTTGGAGCGTGTACTCTGCATAATCCTTGTAGCCCAGGAGTTGAGCAATTGCCATGCGAGTGTTGGCAATCTCTTTAACGATTTCCAAATTGTTGTACTCGTTATCATGAGTACACTTGGTGTTGTATGCCATATAGAGTTCTTTCCGGAGTTCACGGTTGTCGGCATAGGTCAGGAAGGGAATGTAACTTGGCGCCTGAAGGGTGAAAGCCCATCCTTCAATTCCTTTTTCTTTAGCCGTTTCAGCAGCAGCTTCTATCGCACTTTCGGGCAATCCTGCCAATTGCTTCTTATCCTTCAGCACCATTTGATAGTTATTCACTTCTTTCAAATTGTTTTCGCTGAATTTGAGCGTCAATGTACTGAGTTTCTTGCTCAGTTCGCGATATTTATTTCTATCTTCTCCTTTTAGATTAGCTCCATTGCGGATAAAGCCGTCATAAGCATTTTCAAGAAGCTTAGCTTGTTCGATTGTGAGAGGAAGTTTCTTCCTTTGTTTGTATACTTTTTCAATCCGGTCGAAGAGTTTCTCATTCAGACTGATGTTGTTGCTGTGCTCGCTTAATAGTGGCATCATTTTTTGCGCAAGTGCCTGTAAATCATCATTCGTCTCGGCGCTGCGTAGATTTCCAAAAACGGTGGTAACCTGATCTAGCAGTTTCCCTGATTTTTCATACGCTAATATGGTATTAACGAACGTTGGTGCATTGGGATTGTTTACAATTTCGTTTATTTCAGCTATTTGCTGCTTTATACCTTCTTGAATAGCGGGTTCGTAATGTTCGGTTTTTATTTTATCAAACGGGACAGTTTGGTGTGGGGTGTTATACTTTTCAAAGAAAGGATTCTGTGCATGCATCATACTAATTGTACAAAGTAAAAATAATGTTAGGTTTAATTTTTTCATATAATCCGTAGATTGAGCGGTTATAATTATTTTTTCAGAATACAAACATACTAAAATTGTAGATTACTTATATCGGAATGAGCCGCTTTTTAACAAAGTATTAGTTTGTTGCAAAAAAAAACTGCTCCGAATTGAATCGGAACAGTTTTCGATATATTGTAATCAGATAATTACTTATTTACAGAAGCCATGTGAGCTACAAGGTCAAGAACTTTGTTGCTATAGCCAATTTCGTTGTCATACCAAGATACAACTTTAACGAAAGTATCAGTCAAAGCGATACCTGCTTTTGCATCAAAGATAGAAGTACGAGCATCACCCAAGAAATCAGAAGAAACAACAGCGTCTTCTGTGTAACCAAGGATACCTTTCAATTCGCCTTCAGAAGCTTCTTTCATTGCTGCACAAATTTCTGCATAAGTAGCAGGTTTTGCCAAGTTAACAGTTAAGTCAACTACAGAAACGTCCAAAGTAGGAACACGCATTGACATACCTGTCAGTTTGCCATTAAGAGCAGGGATAACTTTACCTACAGCCTTAGCAGCACCTGTAGATGAAGGGATAATGTTGCCTGAAGCAGCACGACCACCTCTCCAGTCTTTCATAGAAGGACCGTCTACTGTTTTTTGAGTAGCAGTAGTAGAGTGAACTGTAGTCATCAAACCGTCTGTGATACCGTATTTGTCGTTCAATACCTTAGCGATAGGTGCCAAACAGTTAGTAGTACATGAAGCATTTGATACGAATTGTTGTCCTGCATAAGTCTTTTCGTTAACACCGCAAACAAACATAGGGGTGTCATCTTTAGAAGGAGCAGACATTACAACGTATTTTGCACCTGCATCGATGTGACCTTGAGCTTTGTCTTTGCTTAAGAACAAGCCAGTAGATTCTACAACGTATTCAGCAGCAACTTCGCCCCACTTCAAATCAGCAGGATTTCTCTCAGCTGTGATGCGGATAGCTTTACCGTTAACGATTAACTGGTTTTTCTCTACATCAGCTTCGATTGTGCCTTTGAATTGACCATGTACCGTGTCATACTTCAACATGTAAGCCAAGTAATCTACCGGACAAAGGTCGTTGATTCCTACGATTTCAATGTCATTTCTTGTTTGAGCAGCGCGGAAAACAAAGCGTCCGATGCGGCCAAATCCATTAATACCTACTTTAATCATTTTGTTTAAACTTTTAAGGGTTCTTATAATAATTGTTCAAAATATGTTGCAATACTTCATATTTCATTTTTAATGCGGTGCAAAATTAAGAATTTGTTTTTATATTCGCACATAATTACTCTTAAATATGAAAAAAAACATGGGAAAAAGTCTTCTTTTACAAGAGTTTAAATCATTTGCCATGAGAGGCAATGTGATTGATATGGCTGTAGGTGTAATTATAGGTGGAGCTTTTGGTAAGATTGTATCTTCCATAGTAGCTGACGTTATTATGCCTCCTATCGGGCTGTTGGTTGGAGGTGTGAACTTTGCGGACCTGAAATGGGTGATGAAAGCTGCGGAAACAGGTGCGGATGGGAAACAGGTTGCCGCTGTTACGTTGAATTACGGTAATTTCTTGCAGGTAACCTTCGATTTCCTTATCATCGCATTTTCCATCTTTCTGTTTATTAAATTATTGAGTAGGATGTCTAAGAAGAATGAAGTGTCCCCTACGCCTCTTCCAACACCTCCTGAGCCAACAAAAGAAGAAATCTTGTTGACCGAAATTCGTGATTTACTTAAAGAAAAGAAGTAAAATCGTGATATTTTGCGTACTTTTGTGCGCAAACTTCAAAACATATCTTCTATATGCAAGAAAAAATTATAATACTTGATTTCGGTTCACAGACTACGCAGCTGATTGCTCGTAGAGTGCGCGAACTGGATACTTATTGTGAGATCGTACCTTATAACAAATTTCCGAAGGATGATGAGAGTGTAATAGGTGTCATTCTTTCGGGGAGCCCATTTTCTGTGTACGATGAAACGGCGTTTAAAACAGATATGACAGAGATCTGGGGGAAATATCCTATTCTGGGCATTTGCTATGGTGCGCAATTCATGTCTTATATGAATGGAGGGAAAGTGGAACCGGCCGGAACTCGCGAATACGGACGTGCTCATCTGGATACGTTTTGCAAAGATAATGTATTGTTTAAGGGAGTAAGGGAGAAATCGCAAGTATGGATGAGCCATGGCGATACGATCACTGCCATTCCTGCTAACTTCAAAACGATTGCATCAACGGATAAAGTGGCTATCGCTGCTTATCAGGTTGAGGGTGCTCAAATATGGGGTGTACAGTTTCACCCTGAAGTGTTTCATACGGAAGATGGAACACAAATACTGAAAAACTTTGTTGTGGATGTGTGCGGATGCAAGCAGGACTGGTCTCCGGCTTCTTTCATCGAAAGCACTGTGGCAGAGCTAAAAGAGCAAATAGGCGATGATAAAGTGGTGCTTGGATTGAGTGGAGGAGTCGACTCTTCGGTTGCCGCCGTATTGTTAAACAGAGCGATCGGCGCGAACCTTACTTGTATCTTTGTTGATCACGGAATGCTGCGCAAAAATGAATATAGCAACGTGTTGCACGATTACGCATGCTTGGGGTTGAATGTGATTGGTGTGGATGCCAGTGCTCAGTTCTTTAGCGAACTGGCTGGAGTTTCTGATCCCGAAGGCAAGCGTAAGATTATTGGCAAGGGCTTCATTGATGTCTTTGATGTGGAAGCTCACAAGATAAAGGATGTGAAGTGGTTGGCACAAGGTACTATCTACCCGGACTGCATCGAATCACTTTCTATCACAGGAACTGTGATTAAGAGTCATCATAATGTAGGCGGATTGCCCGAAAAGATGAATCTTAAACTTTGCGAACCGCTTCGCTTGTTATTTAAAGACGAAGTTCGAAGAGTGGGTCGTCAGTTGGGTATGCCCGAGCATCTGATCACTCGTCACCCGTTTCCGGGACCGGGATTGGCTGTGCGTATACTTGGTGATATCACTCCCGAGAAAGTTCATATTCTTCAAGAAGCGGATGATATCTTTATTCAAGGACTACGTGACTGGGGACTTTATGATAAGGTATGGCAGGCGGGAGTTATTCTGCTTCCGGTGCAATCTGTCGGCGTGATGGGTGATGAACGCACGTATGAAAGAGCGGTGGCTCTTAGAGCGGTGACTTCTACGGATGCAATGACTGCCGATTGGGCTCATTTACCTTATGAATTTTTGGGCAAAGTGTCTAGTGACATTATCAACAAAGTAAAAGGGGTGAATAGAGTTACTTATGATATTAGTTCTAAACCGCCTGCAACGATTGAGTGGGAATAGTCTTTGATACTACATACTACCATAAAAAAACAGCCTCAACTGCTAAAGTTGAGGCTGTTTTTTATGGCTGATAACGAATAGTGTAAATTGATATGCTTTTTTATTTACAAATGAAGAAGTTTTCGGAGAAGATATAACTTCAGCGTGTTGAATGTCCGAGATCAGCGTGTTGAATGTCCGTTTTCAACACGCTGATCTCGGACATTCAACAAACCCCTCTCACAAGGCCTGTAGAGGCATGTCTGGAATCTTTACATTAGAGGTTTTCAACCTTCTTCTTTTTACTATTTCTTTGTGCTTCACTCCACTGTACGAGAGTGCTTATTTCCGGAATATGAATGGCTTTTCGGCTGAGAATAAACAATCCCAGAGCTTGAAGGTCATTCAATGCTTTAGATACATTCAGGCGTGTGCCATCAACATAAGCACCAATATCCTCCATTCGGATTTTCAGGTCTTTTTCTCCGGTAAACTTTTCAGTACGAGCAAGAATGAAATCGATAATTTTTTCTTCAATTGTTTCAGAGGCACTTCTCCATACACGGTCGTAGAATATCTGGGCACGATTGCTGATAATATTCATATAATTGAGCCGGAATATATCATAGTTAAATAATTCTGTAAGCACAAATGATTTACTTACGCTAATGGTTTGCGCTTCTGTACGGGCTACATACGAAGAAGTATAATTGAGATTCATTCCAAACAGGGAATATGCTTCTATTACGTACGGAGCTTCAAAATGCTCGATAAAGGTAAAATACTTACCTTTTGGTGAAGAGTAAGACGATATTTCTCCTTTTAGCAGAAAGACCAATCTATCACAAACCATGTCAGGCTTGACGATGGTTTCTCCTATTTTGTAAGTTGTAAAATGTAACTTTACTTTTCCTAATATATTGGTGAAGTCTTCGTGACAAAGACCTTGAAATAAAGGTAGTTGCAGTAAGGTATCATACATTGTCTCCATACATCGAATCTTTCTATTCTTGCAGACAAATGTAACCATTATAGCCCCTTTTTGTTTTTATTTCCTTTCTCTTTTTGTTTTTTTTATTATTTCTTAAGTAAGGAGATGATTCATATCAATACTTATTGTCTGTGCATAAAAATCGATTATCTTTGCAGAAAAAAGGAGGAGTTATGTTTACCGGATTTAATCTTCAGGAAATGATCAGCGCTTTTATTGTGTTGTTCGCCGTCATTGATATCATAGGAGCTATCCCAATTATTCTCAATCTGACTCAAAAGGGTAAAGGAGTGAATGCGATAAATGCGACTGTTATTTCTTTTATACTGATGGTTGGTTTCTTTTATGCCGGTGACATGATGCTAAAGCTGTTTCATGTAGACATTGCTTCTTTTGCTGTGGCAGGTGCGTTTGTCATTTTCTTAATGTCACTTGAGATGATTCTTGATATAGAGATCTTTAAGAATCAGGGTCCGATTAAGGAAGTGACGCTTGTTCCTCTGGTTTTTCCTCTATTGGCCGGTCCGGGTACCTTCACAACTCTATTGTCACTTAGAGCTGAGTATGACAGTTTAAATATTATTCTTGCTTTGGTGCTCAATATGTTTTGGGTTTATATTGTTCTCCGTATGACACGTCGCATAGAACATTTTCTGGGAAAAGGGGGGATTTACATCATTCGCAAATTTTTCGGAATCATTCTTCTTGCTATATCCGTGAGGCTTTTTACAGCAAACGTATCTATCTTGATTGAAGCTTTGAACAAATAATTTCCTTCAACGTTTCTTCATCCGAGTTTGTGGGAGGCACATCGTCTGTTTCAGGCGTTTCCATTTCTTCCTCTTCCAATATTTCAGGCTTTTGCGGCCCATAATTACTGAACAGAATGGCGCATAACGTGCCGGCTATGGCACCGCTCAAGTGACCTTCCCAAGAAGTCGTTTCTTTAGCAAAGAAGGGGAACATGTTCCAGATAAGGCCTCCATAAAGGAATGTGACCAACAAAGAAATGGCGATAAGCGGGACGTGTTTTCTTAATATTCCGCTAAAAAACAAGAAAAAGGCTAGCCCATAGATGATTCCACTTGCTCCGATGTGCCATCCGGGTTTGCCAATGAGGAATGTCAATGTTCCGCACCCTATCCAGATGGCAAAAAAGATGTAAGGAGCTATATCCCGATAGAAATAGAATAAACACCAGGATAAGAAAAACAGAGGAATGGTGTTGGCAAACAGGTGTTGGAAACTACTGTGTATCAGTGGGTGAGCAAAAATTCCAAAAACACCTTTCCTGCTTAGCGGGTACACTCCCAGTTGTGTGAAGTCCCAATCCATTCCAACTTCTAGTATTTTTATTGTATATAAAATGAAAATAAGGAACAATGGAATAGCCATTGCTATTGTTATCTTCTTCAACTCTGGCTTCATCTTCTCTCTTTTTCAGTAATTAAGTTGCAATGCTACGAATATTTACATTGAAAACGAAAAATAAAACGGCTTTTTATTCTTGTTTCTTCCTTTAATTTGTATTTTTGGGCAATACATACGTTTTGTAGAATGGCTTTAAACATCATTAACCTTTAAATAGTGCATAACTATGAGTTATTTACGATTTGACAAGACTCTTATGATTAATTTAGAAGAATCCTTGCTAAGGGAGATTCTTCGGACGAATAAATCGGGAGCTTATCATTGTACAACGATTGTAGATTGCAACACACGAAAGTATCACGGATTGTTGGTGATACCCGTCCCTTATCTGGACGATGAAAATCATGTGCTGCTATCTTCTTTGGATGAAACGGTTGTTCAGCATGGTGCGGAATTCAATTTGGGACTACACAAATATCAAGGGAATAATTTTAGTCCGAACGGGCATAAATATATTCGCGAGTTTGATTGTGAGAAAGTTCCGGTGACCACTTACCGTGTTGGAGGCGTTATTCTGACAAAAGAAAAAGTTTTTGTACATTATGAGAATAGAATTTTAATTCGCTACACATTAGTCGATGCACACTCTGCGACGAAGCTTCGTTTGCGTCCGTTTCTTGCTTTTAGAAGTGTTCGCCAGTATACTCATCAAAACGATTTGGCAAGCAGAGAATACCAAGAGGTGGAAAATGGGATAAAGACTTGTATGTATCCGGGCTATCCGGAGTTGTTTATGCAGGTGAATAAGAAGAATGAGTTTCATTTTGTGCCCGACTGGTACAAGGGAATAGAATATCCCAAGGAGCAGGAGAGGGGATATGATTTTAATGAGGATCTGTATGTTCCGGGCTATTTTGAAGTGGATATAAGGAAAGGAGAAAGTGTTGTTTTCTCGGCTGGTATTTCAGCAACTTCCACTCATCAATTGAAGCGAACCTTTGAGGCTGAAGTGGCCGATCGCACTCCTCGCGATAGTTTTTACCATTGTTTGAAGAACTCTGCCCATCAATTTCACAATAAGCAGGAGAATTGCCACTATATTTTAGCCGGTTATCCATGGTTTAAATGTAGGGCGAGAGATCTGTTTGTTTCCTTGCCCGGCCTGACTCTTGCCGTGGATGAGAGAGACGAGTTTGAAGAGGTGATGGAGACGGCACAAGGTGCGATACGTAATTATATGAGTGGGCAGCCCATGGATTATAAGATTGAAGAAATGGGCGATCCTGATGTGCTACTATGGGCGGTGTGGGCTTTGCAGCAATATGCCAGAGATACGACACGTGAACAATGTCGCACAAAATATGGCGAGTTGCTTCAAGAGATTATTGAATTTATTCGTCAACGTAAGCATCCTAATTTATTTCTTCACGAAAATGGCTTGCTTTATACAAATGGTACTGACAAGGCAGTTACCTGGATGAACTCTACCATAAATGGACTTCCCGTTACTCCGCGCACCGGATATGTGGTAGAGGTAAATGCGCTGTGGTATAATGCATTACGTTTTGTTGCCGACATGTCCAGGGAAGGCGGAAATGCTGTTCTTGCCGATTCGCTGGATGAGCAGGCGCAGGTTACGGCGAAATCATTTGTGGATGTGTTTCGCAATGAGCATGGCTATCTTCTGGACTATGTAGATGGAAATATGATGGACTGGAGCGTACGTCCAAATATGATATTTACCGTTGCATTTGATTATTCTCCACTTGACAGAGTGCAGAAAAAACAGGTACTCGATATTGTTACCAAAGAACTGCTTACGCCTAAAGGCCTTCGTAGTCTGAGTCCTAAAAGCGGAGGATATAATCCTAATTATGTGGGAACACAGCTGGAGAGAGATCGCGCATATCATCAGGGGACGGCTTGGCCGTGGCTGATGGGATTTTATATGGAGGCTTATTTGCGTATCTATAAGATGAGTGGCATTTCTTTCGTGGAGCGTCAATTGATCGGATTTGAAGATGAAATGACAAGTCATTGCATCGGCTCATTGCCCGAACTGTTTGATGGCAACCCACCATTTAAAGGACGCGGTGCCGTGTCATTTGCCATGAATGTGGCAGAGATCTTGCGTATTCTGAAACTATTGTCTAAATATAATCTATAGGAGGGGTAAAATGAAGGTTTTAATGTTTGGATGGGAATTCCCCCCTCATATTTTAGGAGGATTAGGAACAGCTAGCTATGGTTTGACTAAAGGTATGGCCTTGCAAGAGGATATGGATATTACTTTTTGCATACCAAAGCCTTGGGGGGATGAGGACAAGAGTTTTCTGAAAATAATAGGAATGAATAACACTCCGGTTGTTTGGCGGAATGTCAATTGGGAGTATGTCAATAATCGTCTCGGATCTTCCATGAATCCGCAGTTGTATTACGATTTGCGCGATCATATCTATGCTGATTTCAACTACTTGTATACCAATGATTTGGGATGCATTGAGTTCTCAGGGCGTTACCCCGATAATTTGTATGAAGAGATCAATAACTATTCTATTGTTGCCGGTGTGGTAGCGCGTCAGCAACAGTTTGATATTATCCACTCTCATGATTGGCTTACTTATCCGGCCGGCATCCATGCAAAGCAGGTCACCGGCAAGCCATTAGTAATACACGTGCATGCCACAGATTTCGATCGTAGTCGGGGCAATGTGAATCCGACGGTATATGCCATTGAAAAGAATGGAATGGATCAGGCAGATCACATTATGTGTGTGAGTGAACTGACCCGACAAACGGTGATTGATAAATATTTTCAGGATCCGAGAAAGGTTACTACGGTTCATAATGCTGTTTCTCCGCTATCTCAGGAGATTATGGATATTGTTCCCAAAAAGAATCCTAAAGAAAAGGTGGTCACGTTTTTAGGGCGAATTACCATGCAGAAAGGGCCGGAATATTTTGTGGAGGCTGCTTCCATGGTACTTAAACGTACTCGCAACATTCGCTTTGTGATGGCAGGCAATGGCGATATGATGAATGAAATGATTCGTTTGGTTGCCGAACGAGGCATTGCGGATCGTTTTCATTTTCCCGGATTTATGAAGGGAAATCAGGTATATGAAGTCTTGAAGGCTAGTGATGTTTACATTATGCCTTCCGTGTCCGAGCCTTTTGGCATTTCTCCGCTTGAGGCGATGCAATGCAGTGTGCCTACTATTATATCCAAACAATCCGGTTGTGCCGAAATTCTTGATAAATGTATCAAGACTGATTATTGGGATATTCAAGCCATGGCAGATGCAATCTATTCTATTTGCACTTATCAATCTTTGTATGAATATCTTCGAGATGAGGGCAAAAAGGAAGTAGACCAGATCAAGTGGGAAAACGTGGGATATAAGGTTCGTGGCATTTACGATGAAGTTTTGAAGCAATATAGATAACAAAGAAACAGTATAGATATGAGAACAATCTGTCTTTATTTTGAGATACATCAGATTATCCATCTGAAACGCTATCGTTTTTTCGATATAGGTAAAGATCACTATTACTATGATGATTATGCCAATGAAGCAAGCATTAACGAAGTAGCCGAACGTTCTTACATTCCGGCGTTGAGTGCGCTGATTGATATGACGAAGAATTCGGGAGGTACGTTTAAAGTGGCTCTTTCCATTTCAGGAGTGGCCTTGGAACAACTGGAGATACATGCTCCCGATGTGATCGATCTGCTTCATCAACTGAATGATACGGATTGCTGTGAATTTTTGGCAGAGCCTTATTCTCATGGTTTGTCATCTCTGGTCAACGAAGAGTGTTTTAAAGAGGAGGTGATGCGTCAAAGCAATAAGATTAAGCAATTATTTGGCAAGGCTCCCAAAGTTTTCCGCAATTCAAGTCTTATTTACTCCGATGGGATAGGTGCTACTGTGGCGAGCATGGGATTTAAAGGTATGCTAACGGAAGGAGCGAAATACATACTTGGCTGGAAGAGCCCTCATTATATGTATCATTGCAGTCAGGCACCCAACCTTAAACTATTGTTGCGCGATTTTAAACTGTCGGATGATATTGGTTTGCGTTTCTCTAATTCGGAATGGAGCGAGTACCCTTTGTTTGCTGATACTTATATTAATTGGATAGACTCTTTGCCACAAGATGAGCAGGTGATCAATATCTTCATGGAACTCTCTGCTTTGGGAATCTTCCAACCATTGTCTTCCAATATTTTGGAGTTTCTGAAGGCTCTTCCTGCATGTGCGAAGGCGAAAGGTATTACTTTCTCTACGCCAACGGAAATTGTAACGAAGTCGAAGTCGGTGTCTTCAATAGATGTTCCGGATCCAATATCTTGGGTAAACGAAGAAAGAGATGTTACTCCATGGTTGGGCAATGTGCTTCAGCGTGAGGCGTTCAACAAGCTTTATAGTGTGGCCGAACGTGTTTATCTTTGTGATGATCGTCGCATCAAGCAAGATTGGGATTATTTGCAGGCTAGCAATAACTTCCGTTTCATGACCACTAAGCATACAGGAATTGCTCTTTCTCGGGGAATCTACGACTCTGCTTATGATGCGTTCACCAACTATATGAATATTCTTGGCGACTTTATTAACCGTGTGAATTCTCTCTATCCTGAGGATATAGATAATGAAGAATTGAATTCGCTGCTTACTACGATTCGGAATCAAGGAGAGGAACTTGCTGATCTGCATAGAGAGTTGGAACATTTGCAGGCTAAGACGGCAAAAGCTAAACCGGCAGTTTCTGCTGCTCAGGAAGCTGCTGTTCCTGGAAAAACAACTCCTGCAAAGAGCGTTTCAACAGAGAAGGTTCCTGGAAAAAAGGCCGTTGCTATGAAGAAAACTTCTGAAAAGAAAGTCGACAAATAGTTTCCCTATGTAATACATATATAATACTAAAAAGAAGTCTCCCACACGATTGCCGTGTGGGAGACTTCTTTTTATAGGCTCTTAGTAGATTATTTTGACTTGAACTTGCTATAGACTACTTTTAATGAAACTTAGGGCGACTAATATCGTTAATAAGTATTTCACTTTCATGGTAGTCGCATAGTTCAAGTAATTTTGTTTATTTAGGCATTTCCCATATTTTATCGTAAAACTCATTGTAGGCTTCAGGGTAAGTTTCCGTGGCTTGATAATCCAAAACAGGTTTGCCCGTTTGGCGTGCATAGTCTAGGACGTCTTGATTCACGTTTTCGCTGTTTTGAATGATGCCATCAGAATAATCTACTGCCAGTTTCATTAACATGGCATAGTCTACCGGACCGTTGAGTGTTTTAATATCTTCTTGGTTAATATCTTTCAGAAGTAGTTGTGTGGCAAAGTTGTCTTTGAATTTATCTTTAAAGTCATCTTCGTAAATCGAGAAAACGACCTTGGCATCCCGAAAAGAAGGTTCATCTTTATAAGCTTTCTTTATATATAGCGGTGCCAGGGCAGACATCCATCCGTGACAATGGATTACATCCGGAGTCCATCGCAGTTTTTTCACTGTTTCCAATACCCCTCTGGCGTAGAAGATCGTCCGACTGTCATTGTCTTCGTATTCTTGTCCGTTCTCGTCTGCCGTCTGTAGTTTGTTTTGAAAATAGTCATCGTTATCGATGAAATAGACTTGCATACGTGCTGATTGTATCGAGGCTACTTTTATGATAAGCGGGTGGTCGGTATCGTCTATGATTAAGTTCATACCGGAGAGCCGAATAACTTCGTGCAGCTGATTTCTGCGTTCGTTGATGTTCCCCCATTTCGGCATGAAAGTTCTAATTTCTCTGCCTTTTTCTTGAATTGCTTGTGGTAGATATCTTCCTACATTGGCCATTTCTGATTCTGCAACGTAAGGAATAATTTCTTGAGTAATAAATAAAACTTTATTAGCCTTTGTCATAATAACAATCGTTCTCGGTAAATATTCTGCAAAGATATAAAAAAAAAAGCGCATTAATGCAAGTAAAGGCATTCTATAATTCTTTATGAAATGTTAAGCCGTTGATAATCACAGACAAAATCTTTAAGTATATGTTTCGTTGATGTTATGCTCGTTGCATTAATTTGTGATATTTCTTCTTTATGTGGTAAATAATGGTTTATTTTGCACAGTTTTTGAAGAACAACTAAAGTGTTATAAACCAATTCAAATGAAAGTAATACATACTATCAAGGATTTGCAAGCCGAGCTATCGGTGTTAAAGATCCAAGGTAAAAAGGTGGGACTGGTGCCCACTATGGGAGCTTTGCATGCGGGACATGCATCTCTGGTGAAGCGAAGTGTAGCCGAAAATGATGTAACTGTGATTAGTGTTTTTGTAAATCCCACCCAGTTTAACGATAAAAATGATCTGATAAAATATCCTCGTACATTGGATGCTGACTGTGAACTGCTTGAGGCTAACGGGGCTTCTTTTACTTTTGCTCCTTCGGTGGAGGAGATGTATCCGCAGCAGGATGGTCGCCAATTTAGTTTTGCTCCGCTTGACACGGTGATGGAGGGGGCTTTTCGTCCCGGGCATTTTAATGGCGTTTGCCAGATTGTGAGTAAACTTTTTGATGCTGTGCAGCCTGACAGAGCTTACTTTGGTGAGAAGGATTTTCAGCAATTGGCCATTATTCGTGAGATGGTGAAACAGTTGCACTATCCCCTCCAAATCGTGGGATGTCCTATTATTCGTGAAGAAGATGGATTGGCTTTGAGCAGTCGTAATGCACGTCTTTCGGTTTTGGAACGCGAAAAGGCTTTAAAAATATCCCAGACATTATTTAAAAGTCGTACCTTTGCAGCCACTCACAGTGTGAGTGAAACGCAACAGTTTGTAGAAGATGCTATTTCGGCAGAGCCGGGCCTACGCTTGGAATACTTTGAAATAGTAGATGGAAACACGCTACAGCGGGTTAATAGCTGGGAAGAAACGTCCTATGTGGTAGGATGCATTACGGTTTTCAGCGGTGAAATACGCTTGATTGATAATGTAAAGTACAAAGAAGTTTAATTAAAAAATGGACCAGACCTTATGATGATTGAAGTGTTGAAATCGAAAATTCATTGCGCTCGTGTTACAGAAGCAAATCTGAACTATATGGGTAGCATAACGATTGACGAGAATCTGATGGATGCTGCCAATATGATTGCAGGTGAGAAGGTGCATATCGTAGATAATAATAACGGTGAACGCTTTGAAACGTATGTGATTAAAGGGGAACGCGGTTCGGGTATGATTTGCCTGAATGGTGCTGCCGCACGCAAAGTGCAACCTGATGATATTGTGATCATCATGTCGTATGCCTTGATGGATTTTGATGAGGCTAAGTCGTTTAAGCCGGTGGTGATCTTTCCCGACCCACAAACGAATAGTGTGGTGAAGTGATTTTACTGGTTGATATATACAAAAAAGCTCTGTCTCTGTTGGCAGGGCTTTTTGTTTAATAATACTTCTGTTGATAGTTTAATTCTTATCAAGTCTTTATCAACGATATTTACAAATAACTTTGATTTTATATATCATATAACTTCAGCGTGTTGAATGTCCGAGATCAGCGTGTTGAAAACAGACTTTCAACACGTTGATCTCGGACATTCAACAAACCCCTCTCAGAAGGCTTGTAGGGATAGGTACTATATATTTACATGTTTGGATTAAGAAACTGCTATTTCTTCAATTGCATGTTCATGGCAGCGGCAGCTTTGCGCCCGTCGCCCATAGCAAGAATAACTGTTGCTCCACCTCTCACAATGTCGCCTCCGGCATAGATCATCGGAATGGACGATTGCATATCTTCGTTTACGGTGATGGTCCCTCGGCGACCAACTTCAAGTCCTTTGATAGAGCTTGGCACAATTGGGTTGGGTGATACACCTACGCTGACAATGGCCAAGTCGATATCGATCGTTTCTGTTGCTCCGGGAATGGCAATAGGACTGCGTCTGCCCGAGGCATCCGGTTCGCCAAGTTCCATCTTTTGCAAAACCACTTGTTTTACCCGTCCCAATTCATCGGCCAGGTACTCAATAGGGTTGTGCAAGGTGAGAAATTCGATTCCTTCTTCTTTTGCATGTTTCACCTCTTCCAAGCGTGCAGGCATTTCTTCTTCCGAACGGCGATAAATGATGATCGCTCTTTCTGCACCCAGGCGTTTGGCCGTACGTACGGAGTCCATCGCTGTGTTTCCTCCACCGATTACGGCAACGTTTTTGCCGAAAGAAACCGGTGTGTCAGAGTCCGGACTGGCGGCATCCATCAGATTAACACGCGTCAGATATTCGTTAGACGACATCACGTTGATGGAGTTCTCGCCCGGAATATCCATAAAGTTGGGCAAGCCTGCACCCGAAGCCACAAAAAAAGCTTTGAAACCCTCTTCTTGCAAATCTTCTATACTGATTGTTTTACCCACGATACAGTCCTTTATGAAGTTTACTCCCATCTTTGAGAGGTTGTCTATCTCCACATCTACAATTTCGTTTGGCAGGCGGAATTCAGGGATACCATACTTCAATACACCACCTATCTCATGGAGTGCTTCGAATACTGTTACGTCATAGCCGTACTTTGCCATATCTCCGGCAAAGGCTAAACCTGCAGGTCCGGAACCTACAACAGCTATCTTTATTCCGTTCTTCTTTCCGATAGCAGGTACGGATATCTGTCCGCTCTCGCGTTCGTAATCAGCAGCAAAACGTTCCAGATTACCAATGCCTACTGCTTCTTTCCCCATCTTTAGGTGGATACATTTAGATTCGCACTGTTTCTCTTGTGGACATACGCGACCGCATACTGCAGGTAGCGCACTGGTTTCTTTTAGCGTCTTGGCGGCTTCAAGAAATTCTCCGCGTTCGATGTTTTTAATGAATTGAGGAATGTCGATACCTACCGGACAACCCGACATACAGCCCGGATTGGCGCAGTCTAAGCAACGTTTGGCTTCAATCACCGCCTGTTCCGCAGTAAGTCCCTGGTTAACTTCTTCTTTGCGGCTATGAGAGCGATACTCTGCATCGAGTTCATTCATCTTAACTCGTGGAATATCGGCACGTTCTTTCGCTTTGATAGCTTTGCGCAATTCCTCGCGCCACGGAGCTGTTCGTCCATTTTCATCTATCGCTTTGATTGCTTCGCATGCTGTTTCCAGTTTATGCATCTCTTCACGTTCGATGCTTTTGAAAGCACTCATGCGTTTCAACATCTCATCAAAGTTTACCTGATGTCCATCGAACTCCGGTCCGTCCACGCATACAAACCGGGTTTTTCCTCCCACAGTGATGCGGCAGGCGCCACACATACCGGTACCGTCTACCATGATGGTGTTGAGTGACACATCGGTTGGTATTTCATATTTTTTCGTAAGCAAGCATACAAACTTCATCATGATGGCAGGGCCAATGGCAAAACATTTGTTTACTTTCTCACGTTTAATCACATCCTCCACACCCTCGGTTACTAAGCCTTTGCGGCCATAAGAACCGTCATCAGTCATGATAATAACTTCGTCCGAGCTTTCGCGTATCTCGTTTTCCAGAATGATAAGTTCCTTGGAACGCCCTGCGAGTACCGTTATCACACGGTTGCCGGCAGCTTTAAGTGCCTGTACGATGGGTAGCATAGGAGCTATGCCCACACCTCCACCGGCGCATACTACTGTTCCGAAGTTTTCAATGTGAGTGGCTTGTCCCAGCGGTCCAACTACATCGGTGATGTAATCTCCTTCATTCAATTCGCATAGACGAATGGATGACAGGCCAACTTCCTGAACTACCAGGGTAATAGTACCTTTAGCAAGGTTAGCTCCAGCGATGGTTAGTGGCATACGTTCGCCCTTCTCTCCAACGCGAACAATAACGAAATGACCAGCTTTGCGTGCTTTTGCGATAAGTGGAGCTTCAATCTCTAGTTTAAAAACCTTTTCCGAGAAATGCTCCTTGTTGACGATTTTGTTCATTATCTAATAATTTTGTTCCAATTCTTACGTAGCCGATATCAGAGTGATGCTTCGCAAAGATACTGCTAATCTGGGAATTGCAAAAAAAAGAGCCACCCTTTTGAGGCGGCTGCTTTTATTTATTTTGATGAAAGAACGTTCTTAATCAATTAGATCAAATCCACAATAAGGAACCAAGGCTTTTGGTATTCTGATTCCTTCCGGAGTTTGGTTATTTTCCAGCAGAGCGGCAACGATACGTGGCAAAGCCAGTGCTGATCCATTCAGTGTATGGCAAAGCTCTGTTTTTTTCTCTCCCGTGCGGTAACGACATTTCAGTCGGTTGGCTTGGTAAGATTCGAAGTTTGACACCGAGCTAACTTCCAACCATCGTTTTTGTGCAGCAGAGAAGACTTCAAAGTCGAACGTGATGGAAGAAGTAAAGCCCATATCACCGCCACAAAGACGAAGAATGCGGTATGGCAATTCCAGCTTCGTAACTAAGTTTTCAACATGGGCGATCATCTCATTGAGCGATTCGTAAGAATGTTCCGGTTTGTCAATGCGTACAATCTCTACCTTGTTAAATTGATGCAAGCGATTTAGCCCACGTACATCTTTGCCGTATGAACCTGCTTCGCGACGGAAACACGCAGAATAAGCACAATTCTTTATCGGAAGTTCTTTCTCTTCCAAAATGACATCACGATAGATATTTGTAACCGGTACCTCCGCTGTTGGTATCAGGTATAAGTCGTCTGTATTGTCGTGGTACATTTGTCCCTCTTTATCAGGAAGCTGACCAGTTCCATAACCCGACGCAGCATTTACTAAGTAAGGTGGTTCGATTTCCAGATAGCCGGCGTCACGCGCCTCATCGAGGAAGAAGTTGATAAGCGCTCTTTGTAGGCGGGCACCTTTACCTTTATATACAGGGAATCCGGCTCCGGCTATTTTCACTCCGAGCTCGAAGTCAATAAGATCATATTTCTTAGCTAATTCCCAGTGGGGTAGGGCATCGGTAGGAAGTTCAGCATCGTGTCCACCCATGCGCTCCACCACATTATCGTCAGCACCAAATCCTTCGGGCACTCCTTCATTCGGTACATTTGGAATCGTATAAAGCAAAGTTTGTAGTTCGGTAGAGGCCTCGTTCATAGCTGTCTCCAACTCTTTGATGCCTTCTTTCATTTCGCTTACCTGCGTACGTGCGGTTTCGGCTGCTTCTTTCTTTCCCTCTTTCATCAGTTGGCCAATGGTTTTCGAGAGAGAATTTACTTCAGCCAAAGTGTTATCTAATTGATTTTGCGCGTTACGTCTCTTGTCGTTCACTTCAATAACCTGAGCAATCACCTCTTGGGCATTCTTGAAATGTTTCTTTTCCAGCCCACGGATTACCGCGTCTGTGTTTTCTGCAATCTGTTTAATGGTAAGCATATCTATCTTATTTTATGATACTTCAATTAGCGAGCACAAAGATAAATAAAATAAATATAAGATGTTATCTATCTATAAAAAAGAAGGAGACACAATCATATAGATCGTATCTCCTTCTTTGTAATTCAGTTTATAAGAGAAACTTATGCTTCTGCTTCTGTTTTTTCTACTTCAGCTGGAACGATAGATACATATCTTCTATCTTCTTTGCCTTTTTTGAAGCTAACTACTCCATCTACCAAAGCGAAAAGAGTGTGGTCTTTACCCATTCCCATGTTGTTTCCCGGGTGGAATGCAGTACCTCTTTGACGAATGATGATGTTACCTGCTTTGCAAGTTTCGCCACCAAATATCTTCACGCCTAATCTTTTACTTGCTGATTCGCGGCCGTTCTTAGAACTACCGACACCTTTTTTATGTGCCATTTCTTCTTAAATTTAATTGGATTAAGCTACTACTTCTGTGATTGTTAACTCAGTAAACTGTTGACGGTGACCGTTGCGTTTTCTGTAACCTTTTCTTTTCTTCTTATGGAAGATGATTACTTTGTCGCCTTTTACAAGACTTGTTACAACTTGGCAAACGACTTTAGCTCCTTCTACTGTAGGAATACCTACTGTTACAGCTCCGTCTTTGTCTACCAAAAGAACTTTGTCAAACTCTACCGTTGAACCGTTTTCAGCATCTTGGATGTGGTGAACGAACAACCTTCTTCCGGCTTCAGCTTTAAATTGCTGACCGTTAATCTCTACAATTGCGTACATCTGTTATAATATTGTTATACAGGTTTTCTCCGGCGGGTGGCCTTTAATCACTTAAAGAACACTTAGTTTACCCGATGCGGAATAATCAGGCCACAAAATTAGTGCATTTATTTCAGCCGGACAAACTTTTATTCCCTTTTTTATGCAAATAAGCGGACGATAAATGCCAATAAGGTCAGTATGGCAACAACTATAATTGCCAGCAGAATAAAAATGAGTCCAAAATAGATGTACATTACTATCGTCCGTTTTATTGTGTAGCCTATTTTCTCTCTGAACAGCTGTGCGTAGATCCATACCGAAAACAATACTTCCAACCACCAAGGGATGCCTTCTTCGCCGCTACTCATGAAAGGAAGTAAGATAATAGATGCTATCAACATTTGGCATGCGGCATAGGTACGTACAAAAAAGAATTCCACCAGATTATAGTGTTGATTGTATGCACGTTTTCGGAAAGCCCAATGTGTGGCAAGTGCATAGATGGGGAGGGTACACATAATTTCTAGCGCTTTATTGCCTGTAAACCAATGTTCCAGCGTTTTAGTAACAGAGCGTATGAAGGATGAATTAAGCCAATGGACCAGATTATAGTCATTAAGTTTTAAATTGGCATTGTCGGGTGTTATCATTTCACTACTAGCAACGGCGGTGGCGGGATGCAGATTATGGACCAGTAGCATGTACAAAGCTCCCAGAATGAAGAGCATTTGAATGGGACGGTAATAAATGACCCGCCTTCCGGCGATATAGTCGCCTATCATATAACCCGGGCGGGTAAATAGCTCCTTGACGGTAAAGAAGAAAGAGCCATCAACGTGAGCCAGACTATGGAAAACATTCTTTATTACAGATTTATAAGTAAAGCGCGACGTGCTTCTGCTTTGTCCGCAGTTACTGCAATAATTGCCTTCAAATTCTATGTGGCAATTATTACAGTGATATTTTTCGCCGTCAGTGTACGTATATATTACTTTGCCATGACGTTGCTTGTAATTAATGAGGCGTAGGTATGCTTGTGCTCTATTCTTATTCATAGCTTTGTACTTTATTCCTGATTCGTGGCAAAAGTAATGAATCTTCTTTAATTACAGAGATTTATTTTACTGGTTCTATAGTATAACCTTGTTTTTTCAGGAGATTTAGTAGCCCGTCTTCACCGGGTAAGTGTAGTGCGCCTACTACTACAAACGTTGGGTCGGTAGCCATTAACGCAGGAAGTTTAGTAGCCCATGTTTTATTCCGGTTATCGATCATTGCTTCCATCTCACCGGGCAGAGGATCACAAGGCGCACCTTCTTTTTCTAGCGAAAGTTTATACATCGTATCAAGTTTTTGATTCATGTAAGCAGTCGTCAGTTTCTTTGTGTTATTGATCAACTTATCTACATCGCTAAGTTCGCATAGGAGTAGTTCTGCTTGTCGACGAAGGGACATGCTATTATATAAAAGGTTAAACTGAAAGTCCAGCGTTTCCAATGCATCGACTTTTTTCCCTTTTTCAATACCTTTTGTCTGGAAGTAACCATCCAGTTGTTCTTGTGGCTTGAAATCTCCTACATGTTTCATGTAGAGTACGATAATTGCATTGTTGGTTATGAATGCAGGTTTTACTTTTGGCATCTGCGATAGGTCAAAGCCCAGATTCTCTTTTGTGAAGTTGTTTACTGTGGTGTATTGTTCCGGAGTGAAAAGTACTTGGAGTGTCGTATCGTTTTCAATCATCATCTTTTGTTGCATGAGTTGCATGGCGGCCGGAGTTTGCACTTCGGACATCTTCAATTCTCCTATGATTTGTGTGGTTGCGTCGAATGCTGTTTGCAATCCTTTGATGCTATCAATAATACTAAGAGGAGCCAGATGGTGAGTTCCCAAAATATAGGAAGGTTTACTCAAACCGTTGCCGGATACTTTCCATAACAACTGTGCGTTTACATTGAGCGCTAAGCACGCAACGAACAAAATAACAAGATTTCTTTTCATATCAATTGATTATAATGTTTACTAAGGCCTTTCTTCATCAGTCTACTCTTCTACATTGAAGTATTCTTCCAGTTCCTTTTCTGCAGAACTATTTTGATTCATAATATCACGAATAATGATGCCATGTTCCAGTAAAGCAATGCGCGGACAGACATCTACTGTGTGATTCAAATTGTGGCTTGAAATCAATATAGTGGCATTTGTTTCTTCATTATACTTCTTCAACATATGCTTAATGATCGATTGCGAACTTGGATCCAGAAAGTTGAATGGTTCATCAAGAATCAACAGTTGCGGTTTGTGCAGCATGGCCGAGATGATACCTATTTTCTGTTTGTTACCAGCCGAGAAATTACGGATAAACTTCTTCTGTCCGATCACTTCTTCGTTCATGAAGCGTTCAAAAGGAACAAGTCGTTCGTTTACTTCTTCTTTCTTGAGTCCGTACATCTTTCCAATAAAGTAGAAATATTCTTCAGGAGTGAGGTAGTCAATCAGGAAACCGTCGTCAATGAAAGCGCCGGTGAAGGTTTTCCATTCTTCACTCTTGCTTACTTCAATGTTGTTGATGGTTACAGCGCCATTGTCCACTTTAAGCAAATCGAGTATTAGTCGGAAAAGAGTCGTTTTGCCGGCCCCATTGTTTCCCACTAGCCCAATCATATCTCCTTGGTTGATCGTATAATTATCAATATCAACGGCTTTCTTTTCGCCGAAGTTTTTTTGCAGATGATTGATGGTTATCATATTCTATTCTTTGTTTTATTGCTTAATACTACTTATTTCGTATCCCGAAATCCTTCCATGTTTTTGTATCGTCTAGCCATAAAGCGCTTGTATACACTTTTAATCCAAAGATGTGAGGTAAGCGCGAATGTCAGTCCGATGCCCAACAGAATCCATTGTCCGGTGATTTCTCCCAACAGGGCATCCAACGAAGAATAGAGTATCATAGGGATACCAAAAGCAGCCAAACTCACCATGGTTTGAAATCCGGTTCCCGAGCCCTGTCGACCGGAAACTCCTTCGTTCAAAGGAACTGTTTTATTGTTGTACACCGCTAATTGGAATAACATGAAATAAACCGGTCCGATGGCGAAGAAAGCAAAAGAGAAAGCGGCTAATAAAGTAAGCTTTCCCATCACCATGGCAGGAATCATGAAGATAAACGGAATGATAACTCCCATACTGTAAAGGTAGTATTTCGCTTTTAGCAGACTGAATATAGATTCTTTACGAGTCATCAATCCATCCAGATAATTGCCTTCAAAGCTCATGATTTGTGTTAAGATCACCATACCAAAAGCCACGAAAGCATAAATGGATGTAAAGTTTTTCATGATAGCCCCATCATACACGTCAGAAAAGCCTAGCAGACCAGAAAAGAGCAGTACAATAATTGCAATACTTCGCAATGAAGTTTTGCATCGTTTATTACGGAAAAGCATCTTCAGCTCCAGGCGAAAGTATTCGCCAATCTCTCCGTAGCGTTCCAGAAATTTATATTCTGATACATGCTTCACCTTCGTGTCCTCTACCTTACTTAGTTCTGCGTATACCAGTCCAACCATGATTTTCCGGTTGGCCATCCATAAGAGTGCGATGGCCGCCAGAGTACCCAAATAAGCAAGGATATTCCCTTCGATAAAAGCTTCTCCCAGATTCATCGTGAAATCACTGATATAATTCTTCTCAGGGATAAACATGATTGCCCCCAATGCGGCGTAAGCCGCAATGGGTAAGGCAATCCAGTATATCCGTTCATTCATTAGCGTGCGACAGAGAAGATACCAATAGTTGTTCAGAACCGTTAGCAGGTAAATGCCTAACGAATAGGTGATAATCCCTGTTACTCCAAAAAACTTGGTGACAGTGATAATCGCAAAAGGCACAAACATGAACAACCAGATGATGTTAAACGTATCTAATCCTGATCGGAGTAATAGGAAATCAAGGATCTTATTCCGTTTGATTGGTATCAGCAGATAAGGCTTAACTTCTTGTGTAGGCGTCTTCTGAAAAGGGAAACGCATCAGGAAGTCGAGTGCAAACACAAAGATCAATCCTTTATTCATCACATTATACGGCTCCATATTAGGAGCCGCTTCAGCAAAGCTGAGTGCGAATGTGGTTCCGAAGAAGATAAGATATCCTGCCCAAAACACCGCCATGAAGTACATGAAGAACTTTCCGAATTTGTTCTTCTCATACATCGGGTGGCGTTTAGCAGCAAGTCTGTGATGCTTATATAGTTCCTTAAAAAGCATAATGAATAGGTGTTTGTAGTTACTTCTTCTCAGGACTAATCATGGTCACTTCTACTTCATTTTTCTGGCTGAATATAGAAGTGGCGAAGTTCTGAATGTCTTTGGTTGTTATACTGTTTAGTATGGCTTCATAATCTTTTGTCATATCCACATTCGTGAATAGATAATCATCAATCGTGCTGAGCCAAAAACCATTTTCTTTCAAATCTTCTTTATACTTTTTAAGCATAAACTCTTTTACTTTATTCAGGTTAGCTTCCGAAGGACCATTTTTACTTAGGTTCTCTAATTCACCAAAGATGATACCGGTTAATTTCTCTTTTTTAGCCGGCGCAGTGTCGAACATGATTTGGAGTACAAACTTCTCTTGAGGATATTTTTGGAGATCTCCTCCAACATTCACACCGTAAGTTCCGCCTTCTTCCTCTCTTACCTTTTCTGTATAGACAAGGTCAAGGATTTGATCGGTCATATTGATCAGTAGGTTATTTTTTAAATCATACTTGCAAGTGCCGTTATAGAATGCAAACACAGAAGCTTTAGCCGTTTCTTGTTCCTTGATAAATTCATTTTTATAGATTCCTTTGCGCATTTCTACCTTGTTGTCCTTGAATGTTTCTTTCCGTTTGATAGATGGCAAAGAAGCAATGTACTGAGCAATCAGAGGTTTGGCAGCTTCAATGTCTACGTTACCTACCAAAATAAAGGTAAAGTCGCTGGCATCTTTGAAGCGATCCTTATACATGGATAGAATTTTATCATAATCGATCTTGTCTATCATGTCTGCTTTTAGTCTCTGCATTCTCGGATGATTCATGTAAATGCCTCCCTGAATGGAGTCAACGAATGTAATCATCGGATTCATTTCTTGATTCAGCAAAGAAGCTTTTGTGCGGTTCTTGTAAGATTCAAATGCATCCACATCTTTGCGTGGTGCTGTAAAGGCCAGGTAAGTAAGTTGCAGCATTGTTTCGAAGTCTTTTGGAGAACAGTTACCACTAATGGCTTCTGTTTTATCGCCCACTTGGGGAGAGGCCGATGCTTTCTTTCCGGCAAGTACTTTTTGAAGTTCCACTGTGCTGAACTCTCCCAGGCCGCCTGCATCGATCACGTCATTCAATGATTTGATATTGATGATTTCAGAAGTTGGGAACAAGGAAGTTCCTCCCAGGCTGACAGCTTTCATCTGTATCTCATCAGCTTTAAAATCTGTTTTCTTAATGATGACTTTGGCACCGTTAGACAGAGTCAGTGTTGTTGTTCCGAATGCCGGGTCGTTTTTCTCCGATAGAATCTTGCCGGCTTTGGGCTTTTCGGCCATTAATGGTTTGTCGGATACTTTGTCTACATAGGCAGTCAGTTCTTCGGATTTCGCTTTTTTGAGAACTTCGAGAAGAGCCTCTTTTGTCGGATATTTAAGTCCCTCTTTTTCAGGACCGAAAAGGGCTACAACCTGATTGCTGTCTGTTACCAGTGTTTGCATCAATTCATTCAATGCGGCTACCGGTATGGCTGGAGCAATTTGATTGATGATGGCATATTCCTTTTCAATGCCCGGTATGGGTTCTTTGTCCAGGAAGTGGCGTACATATTCATTTACGTAACTTTCATTTTTGTTCTTGTCACGTTCGTTGAATGCTGACTCCAATTGGCGTAGATATTCAGCACGTGCACGTACATATTCCGATTCGGTAAAGCCAAATCTTCTGGCGCGTTCTATTTCTCGCAATAATGTGGACAATCCACTCTCTATTTCTCCCTCTTTGCAAACAACTACTCCTGTAAATGCATCTTTTGTTTTAGAAGCAAAGAATGTTCCATCTTCAGCTCCGGCATATATATAAGGAGGCTTGGCTGTTTGAGTCAACTCGTTCAGGCGGGCATTCAGCATGCTACCGATGAGTTTCTTCGCGTAGTCACTTACGAGGTAACCCATATTTCCTTTCTGATCGTCAGGAGTTGTTTCATGCTTGTTGAATACCAATATCTGTATGTTCGGTTGTTCTTTATCTTGTTCGATGACAACAATCGGTTCTTTGTTATCGCTCACCGGATAATAAATGCGTTCAGCACCATTGGGTTGTGCGGGAATATCCGAAAAGACTTTCTTAATTTTCGCTTCCATGGCATCTACATCAATATCACCTACAACGATAATTCCTTGCAGATCGGGACGATACCATTTTTCATAATAATCTCTGAGTGTTTGATATTTAAAGTTATCTACAATGTCCATGCTACCAATTGGCAGGCAGTCTGCATACTTGGTTCCGGCATACATTTGTGATAGCGATTTTTCTTGAAGACGTTGCATAGCGCTCATGCGTGTTCGCCATTCTTCATGAATTACCCCTCGTTCTTTGTCTATCTCTTTGTCTTCCAAGAGAAGATCGTTTGACCAGTCGTGCAGAATGAGTAAGCATGAATCAATAGGTCCTTCTCGCATTACGGGCACATTAGAGATGTTATATACCGTTTCATCAATAGCGGTATATGCGTTTAGGTTCTCACCAAACTTCACACCGATTGTCTCCAAGTATTCTTTCAATGCATTTCCGGGGAAATGTTTGGTGCCGTTGAAACACATGTGCTCCAAGAAGTGTGCCAAGCCACGTTGAGCCGGTTCTTCCAGGATAGCACCCACTTTCTGTGCGATATAGAAATCTGCTCTTTTCTCGGGTAGATTATTTTTCCTGATATAATACGTAAGACCATTCTCCAGTTTCCCGATGCGCACATTTGGATCAACGGGAATAGGAGGCATTTGCTGTGCAAAGCCTAGACCACTGTTACAGCATACGGCGATAACAGCAACAGATAAACCACGGAATAGATGTTTCATTATCTTATAAAATTAATTTGTTTTTACGCTAAATATGTCGTGTCCCCGTCTTTATTAATCACAGGCATATTCTTCTTTTTTATAAAAAACTTTTTATTTATTGGTTGATGGCCATGCGTATACGAATCAGTTTAGTTAGTAATCCTTCGAGCAGATCAAGTTGTAGCATATTGGCACCGTCGCTTTTGGCTACGGCAGGGTTTTCGTGCGTTTCAATGAACAAACCGTCCGCTCCTACGGCTATTGCGGCTTTGGCTACTGTCTCTATCAGCTGAGGCATGCCACCGGTAACCCCGCTTGTTTGGTTGGGTTGTTGCAGCGAGTGGGTTACATCCATAATCACCGGAAAACCAAACGTTTTCATTTGGGGTATTCCACGAAAGTCTACCACCAAGTCCTGATAACCGAAGGTTGTTCCCCGTTCAGTGATCATCACATTCTCATTTCCCGCTTCCACTACTTTGTCGGCTGCAAACTGCATGGACATGGGAGATAAGAATTGTCCTTTTTTGATATTGATAATCTTTCCGGTTTTGGCAGCAGCAACGAGCAAATCTGTTTGTCTGCACAAGAAGGCCGGTATCTGAAGCACATCAACATATTCAGCAGCCATAGCGGCTTCTTCGGCGGTATGAATGTCAGTGACTGTAGGCACGTTGAATGTCCGGCTTACTTTCTGCAATATCTTTAAGGCCTTTTCATCACCTATCCCCATAAATGAGTCCAACCTTGAACGATTCGCCTTTCGGTACGAACCTTTAAAGACATAAGGAATCTTTAAGCGATCAGTCATTTCCACTATTCGTTCGGCTATGCGCATAGCCATCTCTTCGCCCTCAATAACACAGGGACCGGCAAGAAGGAAAAAGTTACCGGAATCGCTGTGTTTCAAATCTTTTATATTCATCTTATTTATATGTGTAGAGTTAATTAGGAATAATTAGTGTGATGGATTCGGACAGAATCCCAATCTCAATCGGGAAGTGTTTGGGTAGTATGCGTCCGTCAAGGTCTACCGAAGCATTGCGTGCACGGAGCACACGCACTTTTTTAGTACGATATGATTTTACCATCTTATGGTTTAGTATCCGGCCTTGAATCAGCATCCATAAGCCGGCAATTACTTCCAACAATTCGGGACGATAGATGACGGAAACATCCAGCCAGCCATTGTAGGGCACAGCACTGGGCGTTTGTCCATATCCCGTTGCATTCCCCACACAGACGGTCATGATTCGTCCTCGTATGTGTTCATCGTTTATTTTGAGGTGAGTCCGATACAGTTTTCTTTCGAAGAATAAGAGGAATAAGGCTGCCAGATAAGATAAGAACTTCACGCCCCAGAAGCGTTTTGTCTGGTCGGTTATTCTCACAATACGTGCTCCGAGTCCGATGTTTACAGCATTCATGAAGTAGCGCCGTACATGCTTTTCTCCATCATAGAAGTTGCAGTAGCCCACATCTATTTTCTTTTTGCGGTTATTGATTACCCAGTTCAC
>DBTL01000053.1:2334-15923 GCA_002307035.1 Bacteroides sp. UBA1317 | reverse complement strand
ATTCCGATAGCAATCTCACTTTTATCCGGTGCGTTGGAGTTCATGATACCATTGATAGCATCGTTAAGTGCACCATCTCCTCCCACTACCACAATTGTTCGATAGCCATTGTTGGCTAAAATGCCGGCCAGTCGTTCCACGGATCCGAAGCCTTCAGATTGTACATAGTCGTAAGACACCTTCTTACTATCCATATACTCTTTGATCTCTTTCCACCGTTTTTGAACTTTGCGTGTTCCGGCTTTGGGATTATATATAATTCCCCATTTTCCTGGTTCTACACTCATATCATTCTTAGTCTTTTTACTTTTTCTATTTTTTCTTCCATCGGCAACGAAGCATTTATCCAATGAATATTGAAACCTCTCCGTTCCATACCTCTAAACCACGTCATTTGCCGTTTGGCAAACTGATGGATGGCTATTTCCAGTTGCGTAAACATCTCCTCGAAGCTGAGTTGCTCCGTGACATAAAGCGTTAGATATTTATATTCAAGGCCGTAGTAAATCAGGTCGTCGGCACTGATCCCTTTGGCCAGTAATCTTTTTATCTCGTCTACCATCCCCTCCTCCAGTCGTTGGTGTAAGCGGCGTGTTATCTTTTCACGACGTAAATCTCTGTCAATGTCTATTCCGATGATGAGGCTGTTGAGCGTAGGAAATTCTCTCCTCGACAGATCGTTTGATGCATAATATTCTTCAATCTCTATGGCACGTATGGCACGCTTGGCTGTATCTACATCCGTAGAGTTGTGCAATGTTTTGTATTCTTTGAGAATAGTCGTTAATTCTTCCAGACTCTTATTGGCCAGTCGATTCCGAAGTTCAGGATTTTCGGGTACAGGTATTAATTGATATCCCTTCAATACCGACTCCAGATATAAGCCTGTTCCTCCGCATAAAACAGGCAGTTTACCTCTCTGTTTAATGGTCTCGTAGGCATTTAAGAAATCATGTTGAAATTCGAATACATTGTATTTATATCCGGGTTCGGCGATGTCGATGAGGTGATAAGGTATTTGCCTGCCTTTCACGGTATAGTCGATGATGTCTTTGCCTGTGCCGAGATCCATGCCTCTATATATCTGGCGTGAGTCGGCACTAATGATTTCCGCATCCAGCTCGTAAGCCAGTGCGGCTGCAAAAGGCGTCTTCCCCGAAGCGGTGGGACCTAATATAGCGATTAAATCATAATCAGGCATATTCGTCTTAATTTATCGTTTGTACAAAGATATAAAAAAGAAAATGAAATATGCCTTCTCTTTCTTACAGAAGCAATCAGGATTTGTGCATCCAGATAGAGGCTACTTTCTTTTTTATGGCAATAATGTTCATCAGAGATATGGCTATAAATAGAATGAGACCCATGATGATAGCCGGCCAAAACAGCTTAACTTCCATTTGTGGGAAGAGCTGTGTCAGTACCTCTGTATAATAAGTACGCATCCATGCCACAGATCCGAGGCTTAGGAGCAGTACGATCAAGTTCAGTCCCAAAGTGAGTATCTGATAGGGGATGGCCACTTTGGCGGGGCTGTAGCCGATAAGCAAAAGACTCTCCAGCTTGGTGGTGTTCTTTTGCAGCAGCAAGAAGATGCTTAACATCAGGATGTAGAACGATAGGGCACTGATGAACAATCCCACACCCAGCACGATACCGGTGATTAAGCGCAAGAAATAAGTGGTTTTACCCGCATCCAGTTTGTCGTTTTCCGTTTCGTATCCTTTCTGCTGAAAGTACTTTGCGATGGAGGCATCCGCCGGATTATCCACTTCAATAATGAGGCGAACAGGTTGTGCTTTCGTGTTAGGGGCAAACTCATTGTTCGCCCATGACATGAATGCTTGCGGCACCAAGATTGTGTTTAAACGGTTGGAGAAACCAACGATGTTTCCTTTGAATTGTTCTTGCTGCCCATTCTCACCACGCAACACGATGTCCATTTGTATCAATCCCATGACCCCTTCCGATAGCTTGGGCAGGCTACGCGATTGTGCAAAACCGAAATTGTATAAGTTCAGGTAATTGCGGGGAAGAATGATGGGAATGTTGCGGCTCTCTTTGTCGAAGTGCCATTTGTCAAGACTTACATCGACAAATTGATCAGGTACAGATTCGAAGAACATCTCTGTAGACAGATGGATGCCGGCTTCTTGCATGCCAAAGCCTGCCGATACTTTAAATTGTGAAGGAGTGAATGCACCTACATTTTTGGTAAACGATTGTTCTTTCAACGATTTGAGATCCTCGTCAGAGAACGTGTTGCTTTTTCCTGCGAATGAACCAATGGCACTGATTTTCTTTGTGGCAATGAGATAGTCTTTCTTCATGAAAGTGTCACCTTCGGTGAATACCGGAATGATGTCGGTGTAGAACTGCACGCTGAGCAGTACGATAATCATGCCGAAGAGGTTTGCCAGGAAGAAGCCGGCCAGTTGACCGATGCTTATGTGTTGACGGAGAAGTTTCCAGAGAAGTTTCATTTTGATTTGCGATTAAGCGAATTACAATTAAGTTGTTGTCTGCGGAGGTTCATCAAAGTTGCAACACCTTGTTATACTCCAGTTCTATATGTTTTCCGATGGATGTTACGATAATACCGGCACCTTGTTGACGGGCTTCGGCGGTGAGCAGTTCACCCATAATCTGTCCGTTCACATCGTCAAGGTGACTGATCGGTTCATCCAGAAAGATAAAGTCGAACGGTTGACAAAGTGCGCGGATAAAGGCCACTCGTTGTTGTTGTCCGAAAGAGAGCTTGCCTACCTTCTTGTCCAGTTTATCGGCGATGCCCAAAGCCTCGAAATAGGCAATGATCTCCTTCTTGCTTTTATATCCGCTCAGGTTATTCTTTAATTGGATGTTTTCGATTGCAGTCAACTCCGAAAACAGACGCAGGTCTTGAAAAAGCATGCTGATGGAATGCCTTCTTAACTCCACCCATTGTTTTATCTTCATTGCTTTGATGTTTTGTGCATCAAAACTTATGATTCCCTGATAATCATTCCGATATCCGTAGATGAAGCTACAAAGAGATGATTTTCCGGTTCCCGAAGCAGCCTCAATCAGGTAAATTTCCTTTTTGTTGAATACAAGATCCTTGTGCCATACTTCCGATTCAATCTTGTCGCGTTCGGCAAAAACCTCAGGCAGTGTTTGTTGCAAATGAATGCTATTCATAATTCGTGTTTTATAGTCCGACAAACTGTTTTGCGAAATCAACAATTTGCTTGAGGGCGTTCTTTTCCTTATTCTTTAATGTCATGTTCAATTCCCCTTTTCCATCCTCTTGTCCGCGCATCTCTATGTATGAAATCTGCGATCCTAAGTTCTGGTACATGGCAAACTCTTCTCCAAATCCGGCCATGTCGGCTACCAGAGGTAACTTCAATAAACTTTCCGTGTTGACTGCCATGTAGTAAGTGTTTCCTTTGATGTTTTCGGCGAAAGAAGCTTTGCTGAGCGGATCAGTCTGCATCTTTCCGGCAACCGTCATGAGTGCTTTATCATTAGTGATGAAGGCCAGCTTGCCGCTCTGCCCCACATACATCGGCACTATTGAGATAGCGGCATATTTGCGTAGAGCTTTCACAGCTACCTCATTGTTGATCTCCGCATAAGCGATGAACGAAGGCATTCCCATCAGCGACGCATTTGTAATCGCAATGGCCACCTCACCGTCGATGTGAGTAATTAGCTTCTTTACTTCACTTCGTTCGGCACCGATAAACGAGTTCTGAAATTCTCTGTTTTCCGATAGCAGTTTGTAGAATTCATCCCCTTTGGCATTCACCGCAATATAAGCTACCGCAGATGCCGGGAAGTAGGAGGTGAGAGAGGCCTTTAGCGTGCCAAAAGCTTTCTGCTGCTTTTTCAGTTGCGCTTGTAACTCTTTGTTCTCCGTATAAGTTTCGTATTTCATGCTGATCTTTCCGTTCTCAAAGTTAAAGCTACCCAACACAAACAATTGGCTCATATCCATCTCTTCGGAAAGCCCGAATCCTATTTGTTGGGTGTAAGTGGCCGGTAGATCCTGCATAGAAGCAAAGAAAATCATGTCTCCTTTCTGCTCTTTCATCTTGATGAAGCCCTTGTTTTTGCTCACACTCTTGTCCGCCTCTTGTTTCATCAATTGGGTTACTGTCTTTTTGATCGTTTCCAATTGAGTACTTTCAACCGAAAGCACCACTACTAAGGCACCTTTGGTGTAAGCACATAATGAACCATCGGTGAAAGTGGTAAAGTCATACCCGTCACCTTCAGCCACAGGTTGGCATACTTGCTCCGAAGCCATAGCATCCAGAGTAGCACGTACTTTATCCACGTCAGTTACCTTCATGGTAAGAGCAGGGTAGGGCAGTGTGCGTGATGCGAAGAAATAGATCGGCTCATTCAGTGCTAGTCCACTCTCAGCAGGGTCATTCACTATCTTCTCCACCTGCTTAAATGCCGTAGCACTCAATCCACTCTTGATGGCGTCCATCAATTTCTGCTTCACCTCTTTGTTCTCCTGATCATTCAGTCCCGATTTCTCGGCCAAAGATTTCAGGTTGATGCTTGCTACAGCCGAAGCGTCGGCCGGAATTATATTTGTGTACTCAGTTTCACCGGAACAGGCGGCTAGAAATACAATCAGCACTGTGAGTGCCAGAAAACGGTAAGTCTTTTTTCTTTCCATACTATATATGAATAATCAGTTAGCAATAATCATTGTGTGGCAGGCCACTAAAGCGGCCGTTTCGGTACGTAAGCGCGACTTTCCCAAACTTATGGGGATGAATCCCTTTTCGATAGCTTTCTCCACTTCCTTTTCACTAAAGTCGCCTTCCGGACCAATTAAGACCAAAGCATCCTCGCCTTTTCGAAGCACATCCTTCAAGAAAGGTTTTTCTCCTTCGTAACAGTGAGCAATGAACTTCTGTCCTTTAAAATCCTGAGCGATGAACTTATCAAAGTCCGTCATTTCATTCAATTTCGGTAAGCGGGCTTTCAGCGACTGCTTGATGGCCGAAATCAATATCTTTTCAATGCGTTCGGTTTTTATAATCTTGCGTTCCGAGAAGCGGCAGTTCAGGAAAGTCAGTTCATCAAAACCGATCTCCGTTGCTTTCTCGGCAAACCATTCGTTGCGGTCCATGTTTTTTGTGGGTGCCATGGCGATGTGCAGATGACAAGGCCATAGTGCCTCTTGCGGTTTCGTTTCCTTGACCATAACGGTGCAACGCTTATTGGTTGTCGCCGTTATTTCTGCGAGATAAAAGTTACCCTTCCCATCCGTCAGTGTTATCTCGTCTCCTGCTGAGAGACGTAGCACACGGCTGCAATGAGCGGCTTCTTCTTCAGGAAGCTCTGCTTTGGTCAATATATCGGGTGTATAAAATACATGCATAATTATTTTCGGCGTAAAATTTCGTCACGTAACACAGACGCTAATTCATAATTCTCATTCTCTATGGCTTTAGCCAATGCTTTCTTCAATGATTGCACGGTTTCTTCCTCTAGATTCTTTTTCTCCTCTTCCGTTTCAGCATTTAATTCGGTTGATACCAGACACTCTTTTTCGAGAATGGATTCGTAAATGTAGATGGGGCATTGCATTCGGATGGCCAAACCCACAGCATCCGATGTGCGTGAGTCAGCCTTGATCATTTCTTCACCCTTCTTTAAATAGAGGTGAGAATAGAAAACCCCCTCTTCGGCCCGATAGATTAAAATCTCAGTTAGCGTAATCGAGAAAGAAGTTAAGCAAGATACGAATAAATCATGGGTCAGAGGGCGAGGATATTTTACTCCTTTTAGATGGAGCGCAATAGATTGTGCTTCGCCAGCTCCAATGATGATGGGAAGTTGACGCTCACCATTGACCTCACCGAGCACCATTGCAAAAGCGTTCGCCTCTGCCTGACTCCTCGTTAGGTTTAGTACTTGTAATTCAACTTTTTTATCCATACTTCTTTTATCTCTTTTCTTTTATCTCTTTTCTTTTATCTCACTCGGATGATGTTTATACTTAAATACAACAGCAAACAAAAGACCGACCACCAATGCATATCCCGCAAAGATGAACCAAGAGTCGGGCCACCCGTTTCTATCCACCACTTCGCCGGCGGCGTATGATCCGAAGAAAGACCCGAATCCGTTCGTCATAATCATGAAAACACCTTGTGCGCTCGATCGGATAGAAGGATCGGTTTCTTTATCAACGTATAGCGAACCGGAAATGTTGAAGAAGTCAAACGCTACTCCATATACCAGCATCGACAAAACAAGCATCCATACTCCCTCTCCCGGGTTTCCTGTGCCTAGCAAAGCAAAGCGCAATACCCAAGCAAACATGCTGATCAGCATCACATTTTTGATTCCAAATCTTTTCAGAAAGAAAGGAATGAGCAAGATACAAAGCGTCTCAGACATTTGTGAGATGGAGATCAGTATGTTGGCATGCTCCACTCCGAATGTTCCTTTATATGCCTCGTTGCTTCCGAAGAAATTGGTGAGGTAGTCATTGGCAAAAGCATTTGTGATTTGCAACGACACCCCCAGTAACATTGAAAAGATAAAGAAGATAGCCATCTTCTTTTGTTTGAAGAGTGCAAAGGCCCGCAATCCCATCGTGTCTACCCACGACTGATTTTTTGCAACTTTGCAAGTTGGACAATTGGGCAACGTAAATGAGTATATACCTAGTATCACGGCCAATGCGGCCGATGTGTATAATTGCATGGATGTCCGGGCAAAACCAAGTAAGTCTACTGCTATCATGGCACAAATGAAGCCCACCGTACCCCATACTCGTATGGGCGGAAAGGCCTTTACCGTATCCAGTCCGGCGCTAGACAATGCGTTGTAGGCCACAGAGTTGGAGAGTGAAATGGTAGGCATGTAGAACATGACACTACATAATATTAACGAATAAAGAGGAAAGTATTCAGTTTGCGGAGCGGCGGCTACTAATAGAGCAGCACCGATGATGTGGCAAATACCCAGAAGCTTTTGAGCGGGAATCCATCTGTCGGCAATGATACCCATGATGGCGGGCATAAAGAGGGAAGCTATTCCCATTGTGGCAAAGAAACTACCGATCTGTCTGCCACTAAACTCTAATCCTCCGCCCAGATAGGCTCCTAAAGAAATCAACCACGCTCCCCAAATGGCATATTGCAGGAAGCTCATGATAATCAAACGATACTTTACGCTCATAGTTTTAAATCTGTTTTATATGTTTCTTCTAAGATTTACCGATACATCACTGCAAATGTATGTATTTTATCGGAAAGCATATGGAATAGGGGCAAAAAAAGATTGATTGTCATTGCGACAATCAATCTTAAAATCTTCAATCTAATACTGCATTAATTGAGCAATATATAGACTCTATTATTGATTTTATTAAAGAGTAATGATATTTGTATATATTCTCGCATTTGCGTCATCCATCACAATGTAAATGCCGTATGTCCCATTGTAATTAGAGGTATTATTCAAGATTACAAAAAAGGTTTTGTTACTAAGTCCTTTATTGGGAATAACTACCTGAGTTTCATGGTTGTGCAAACTCCCAACATAAGTAATTTTACTTCCGTCCTGGTTATAAACCGGCAATGTAAGAGTTGTCGGATATAATTTGCCACGGTTAAAATTATGAAAAACAGCCACGGTGTCTATAGGCGCTCCGGTTTTATAGTTTGCAGTGTATATATATAAGTCAAATGAAGAGAAAGGATATTGTTCCTCGTTTAGATTGTTAACAAATTGCATTTGTCTTGTTGAATCTGCTACTGTCTTGCCATTTAACCATCCTTTAATACCATAATCATTGCTACAGGCTATCTTAAGATACCTGTTTTCATTCTTATTCAATATAAATGTAGTATCCTCTACCAATTCGCCGGTAGCGCTTTCGTATACACTCAGGGTTACAGGTTCGCTAGCAGCCACTGTAACCTGCGGGAATGAGCTGCTTCCCTGGGAAATTGTATCATGAAGAATATTATTGATTCGCAACTCAAGGCCCGGAGTACCTGGAAGGTTTGCAACAGCAACATCCACGCGTCCATAATAAAACTTGTCTTCCAACTCTTTTTCTTTTGTACAAGAAAACAGGAAAATAAGGTTACCGAATAATATCGTAATCAGTATTTTTTTCATAATGAATTATTTAAAAATTATAATTGAAACTTATTCCATAAGTGCGGCCGGGCGTACTCTGATAGTCGATAAAGTCACCTTTTTCGTAAAACAAGGTAGTGGCATTATCTCCCTGTCTTTTTCGATATACCTTGCTTGATTCATTCAGTATGTTACTAACATTGAATTTGAGCAACCCTTTGTTTTTCAGAATGTTTACTGCTATTTGTCCGTCTAAAGAAGGTAGCGGGGTTTCGAATAAGGATTCCTTATATACTTCAGAAGCCCGGAAAACGCGGTTGGATATGTAGTTATAGTTCATACTCAACGAGAAAGGTTTGGCATCGTAGTAGGCACCGGCATTAAAAGTGTAGTTACTAGCTCCGGCCTGTGGACGCTCTACCTCTGGCTGTGCTACATCCATCACCACTATTTTGTTGGGTTCGGTCGTGGAAGCAACATAGTTGACTGTCATCGGTGTTACTTTGGCATACAAACGCGTGAAGTTCGCATACAGGGTAAAGTTACGTAATACCGGTAGCTTGGTAAAGGCAAATGATTTGCGTGCTTCCAGCTCTATACCTTTGTTTTTTGCCGACAGATCATTTCGTAGCTCATACTGCCGGTTTCCCAGACCGAAAATTTCCATGGGATAATCCAGATCTTTGTAGAAGAGGGATAAAGAAAAGATTTCGCCCGCACTGGGGTACCATTCATAACGGAAATCGAAGTTATGGATTTTGGTAGAACGAATCGGGCTTGAAGATTGGTAGGTACCACCCAATTCGAAATCATATTCCTTGAAATAGGACAACTCCCGCAGATCGGGACGAATGATGCTTTTGGCATAAGACAGGCGCAGGTTCATTTGTTTTGTGAGTGCATAAGTTAGTGCCGTAGACGGAAACAAATTGAATTTGGACTCCAATCCAAACACATCGCTGTAATCGGTCACATCATTATTTTGTTCTCTTTGTATTCTTACAAAATTTTCCAGCAGAGTGTTTGCGCTGTTCATGTCATAGTATTCGCCACGCACACCGGCTGTCAGACGGAGTTTATCTCCTATCCGGGAGTCCAGCATCATGTAGCCTGCGTGCAAGGCTGCCTTTTTGTGGTAATCGTCACCAAATTTATTGATCTCGATGGTACTGGTCGGATGCAGTGTCTGGTCAAACACCTCGCTCAGGGGTTGGGGATCGGAAGTGGCAAAATTCGATGCAGTAGTAACCACCCAGAATAACCGATCTTTGCTCCAGCCTGCGTAACCGGCTTTCAAAGAATTATTGACAATCGTTTTTAAAACATCGAACTTAACCGGCACCGTTAGGTCCAGATCCCAGCTCAGATTCTTTTCGTACGACCTGCTCCAGGAACGCATTACCCCCTGACTGAGATTGCTTTGTGCATTCATGATACTGAAATCGGAGGTAGTTACATCCGGACTATCGGTGCTGCTGCCAAAGTAATTTGCGTCCATCTGGTGATTATCGGGTTTCTCTCTGTCCAGTATGGTATAACTGCCAAGCCAGTTTAGCTTAATACCTCTGCTACCAAACGTCTTTTCACCTTTCAGTTGATTTTGAAGCATAGTGGTTTGTGTGGTTTGGTCGTAATAACCTACGGCTTGCCCAAAATCATCCTTGGATCCCGTACCTAATAACAGTTGTTGGTCGTATGTGCGTAAATAAATGCTTTGCAAGCTAACTTTTAACAGCTTACCGGTATAACCGATACCCACAATGCCTCCAAGATTGGTGGTAAAACCATACCGTTTACCTGTAAAGCCATATAGCTCATCGTTTTGGTCGTTACCTGTATATCCATTACGACCAGAAAGAACATCCGAGGTTTGCCATGTATTGCGGTAGCTTACCGAAGCAATAATGCCGATCTGGTCATTATTTTTTAGGTTGATCACTCTACCAAGCGAAGCCTGAAGGTTTGGCGAAGGCAACGGGGTATAATTGTATAGCCTCCAGTTATTGGAAAATAGTTTGGCATCTGATCCGTTAGCTGTATAATAAGCACGAATGTCGTCGCCATTTTTCCAGTCCGTTCGTCCCAGCAAAGTCCGGTCGGAACCGGTAGAACCAAAATAACTGCTTTTGCTTATCTTCTGTGCCCGGAAATTTTTACCGGTAGTTTTATCATTATAGTTCTCTCCAATAGTGATACTGAAGGAGTTTTCGGAAGGAATATTTTTTGTATTCACCTCGATGAGTCCACCGCCAAACTCCGCACTTTTATCGGGAGTAAGGGTCTTGTAAATGGTAACGTTGTCTACCATCGTTGTCGGGATAATATCAAAGGAGAACTGTTTTCTATTCAGTTCCGTACTAGGCATTACCTGTCCGTTCATCATGGTGCCATTGTAACGTTCGCCCAATCCTCTTACCACCACGTATTTATTATCCTGTACGTTTACACCACTTACACGCTTTAAGGTTTCACCGATATTCTTGTCCGGTGTCCGTGCAATTTGTTCTGCACTGATTCCATTGGTCACGCCGGCACTATTTTTTTGAGTCAGGTATAGGCTATTCACAGACGCTTTTTTGAATGATGCAGTAACTACTACATCATCCAATTGATTATTGGATGGTCTCATGGACGTGCTCAGATTGGTGGTTTTACCATCTTTTATTTCCACATCTGTAATTTTCTGTTTTTGATACCCAATAGTGCTTATTTCCACTTGATACGTTCCGGCAGGAATAGTCAGCTTGTAAAACCCGTTTATGTCTGTGATTACTCCCAGAGTTGTCCCTATAAAACGAATGTTTACACCTGGTATTCCTTCGCCATTCTCATCGATAATTTTACCGGAAATAACTCCTTTTCCTTGCACTTTTTTCGATTGCAAGTTAGTAGATTTTTTTATTATAGCGTAAGACGTTTCAGCCGTCTTTCTCCAGATAAAGGATGTGCCTGAAAGGCTGCGTTCCAGAGCTTGCTCCACTGTTAAGCTTTTAGCTATGAGTGAGGGGATACGAGTGTTACCGATTAGTTGCGGATCGAAAAGAATGGTGGCACCGCTTTTCTCACTGATCTTTTTCAATCGCGCTGATAACAATTCTTCAGGAAACTGTGCTTTGAAATCTTTTGCCTCTACAGGCAAGATACAGCATAGTGTCAGGACTGCTATCAGTATTGGCATCAGTCCGAAACATCGTGATTTTACAGTTATTTTCATTTTTCTTATTTATTGATGAATTATTATATTGTTACTTTTTGATGAGGACATAATTCTTCTGTTCTTGCTTTGCAGAAGAAAACTATTAATATTAAGATATTGTTAAAGTGCTGATTGGCAAGCAGAAGATGAGTCCTCGTTGAATTTGCGGATCGCTTTTCTAAAGGATTTCACCTGTTGCCACAGAGTCAGGGAGTTATCGTAATCTTGCTTCCATTAATTTGATAATGTATGTTATGGATGGCACATATTGTATTCATTACTTCCGTTAGGGTGCTCTCTGTACCAAACGCTCCTGATATATATTTTCCTTTGAGGGCATCTTGTTCAATAATTGTTTTTACACCGAATTGTTGCAGTAAGCGTAGTTTCAGTTCTTCCATCCCCGCTCTGTTCAGTACCAGTCGTCCTTTCGTCCATCCGGCAGCATCTTGCCAATTGGCGTTGGCTATCATGACTGTATGATCATAGTTGTTATAGTTAAGTTGATGATTAGCTGTTAGTACTCCCAATCGTTTTTTGTTCTCACTAATTTCCACTCGTCCGTTACGTACGGAAATCACATCTTCGTTTAGCTGCGGATAGGCTTTTACATTGAATGAAGTCCCAAGTACAGTGGTTTGAATGTTTCTAGTATGTATAATAAATGGCTTTTTTCTGTTTTTTGCCACCTCAAAAAAAGCTTCACCAGTGAGCCATACTTCACGTTTTTGTTTATTAAAAGCCGCTTCAGCTATTTCAATACGGCTACCTGCATTTACTTGTACAATTGTTCCGTCAGGAAGAATGAGTTTAGTCCGGTGTGTGTCGTCAGTCGTCCATGTTTTGCGGACATTAGCCAACGTATTTGTTTCCGGCTGCAAAAAGCCGTTTGTACCCCAGAAAGCTGTCCATACTCCACTACCGATAAGTACTACTATGGCGGCTAATGCAGCATAGCGTTGGTAAACGTTTCTCCACCTTGGGCGTGTCGTCATTCTTCTCAGGTCGTGGCGGATGTGTGCTGTTACGTGTCGGCTTACTTTGTCACGGGCAAGGGCTGATTTTTGTTCGTCCATCGGGTAACCTTCTGTGTCGGCAGTATCGGGAGTCCACCTGTCGAGTGCCTGCTTCATCGAGTTACTTACTTCGCCGCGTTCATAACGTCGCACCAAATCCACAATGTAATCCAATATTCCGGTTTGTTTTTTGTCTTTTATGCTCATAGATGTACAGTACCCTCTTTTTTTATTATTTTATTCATTTCTTTTTCTGAAGAAATTATCTTTTCCTTCCTATTAGATAAAAGACTTAAGTAGGGCAATTGTCCCATATGAAAGCTGTTAAGATTTAGTTACCATTATGTTTCATTCTGATTACAGCGCTTCTGGTTGATGAATTGGAGTATGCAGTGATCGTATTTTAATGTTTTTATAATATTTCTGCAACATACTCTATCTATTTTTGCGATTGAAAACAAAAAGTAGAATGACCGACCGGGAACTATTAGACAGGATAGCAGAGAAAGACGCCAAGGCTTTTGATGTGCTTTACAACCGTTACGAACGATTGTTCTATCGTTGGGTTTTCTCCCGATTGAATGATTATGACGCTGCTTGTGATGTCACGCAGATTTTTTGGATAGGAGTGTGGACTTTACCGACAGGAATTCAAGTGAATGAGCATGGTTCAGCTAAAGATTATCTATTGCGTAATCTAACATTCCGGATACTAAAACAGGTGCAAAAGGAGGCTAGCAAAATGGAAATATCTAACGAGAATCTTCTTGGGCAACAGGTCGATCATTTGACTTATACGCATATTTCGGAAGATCTTTATGTGAAGGAAATATTGCATCTGATGGATGAGATTCTGAGAAATCTGCCTCCACTAACCCGTAAAATTTATGAATTACGTCATGTGGAGCATCGGTCGGTAAAAGAAACGGCAGAAGCTCTTTCTATAAGTGAGAAAACCGTCCGAAATGGGCTTTCGTCTGCACTTTCTACGTTACGTCAGGAACTAAATCTAATGTATGAGACAGGGCATTCAGATAAATTGAAAGTCCTGATACCACTACTAATTTATTTGCTTAAGAAGTAAATACAAACACGAGTCGATTGCTTGTGTTTTCTGTTGGGGAGAAAGTATTAACGTTATATTTCGTTTCAATACCGATAATTTGCTTTTCCTTTTTTTTATGAACAGTACTTGGTATAGGGCCAAAAAAAAATTGATTGTCATCGCGACAACCAATCTTCAAACCTTAAATCTAATACCATGAAAA
>DBTL01000053.1:0-2098 GCA_002307035.1 Bacteroides sp. UBA1317 | reverse complement strand
AACCTTAAATCTAATACCATGAAAAACACAGTGCAAATATATGCGTTTTTATGTTGTGTAACATAACAATGTGCTTATTTTCTTTCTGGTATTAACTTTCTTTATATTTTTAATTCGGATTTATTCTACATAGAGTACCAAGCCTTTGAGGTATTCACCTTCCGGATGATAGATGTTTACCGGATGGTCGGCGGGCTGAGTAAGCTGGTGCAGGATGCGTACGCTTCGGCCCGACATGGCTGCTGCGGTGAATACTGCTGTGCGGAAATTATCTTTCGTCACTACTTGCGAGCAAGAGAAAGTGAACAGGATGCCTCCCGGTTTGATCTTCTCAAAAGCTTTGGCATTGAGTTTGCGATAGCCTTGCAGGGCGTTGCGTAGTGCCTCTTTGTGTTTGGCGAAGGCGGGCGGGTCTAAAACAATCAGGTCGTATTGATCGCCCATGCGGTCGAGGTATTTAAAAGCATCTTCTGCAAAAGCTGTGTGGCGGTCATCGCTGGGGAAGTTTAACTCCACATTCTTGTTGGTCAGGTCTACGGCTTTTGCCGAACTGTCTACCGAGTGAACCAGCTTGGCACCACCACGCATAGCGTAGAATGAGAAGCCACCGGTATAGCAGAACATGTTGAGTACTGTTCTGTCTTTGGCATATCTTTCTAACAAAGCACGGTTTTCCCGTTGGTCAACGAAGAAGCCTGTTTTTTGTCCTTTCAACCAGTCTACGTGAAAATTCAGTCCGTATTCTTGTGCCATGTTGTCCGTACTGCCACCTTTCAGAAATCCGTTTTCCGGAAAGAGGTCAGCTTTGAATGGCAAGGTCGATTCCGATTTGTAATAGATGTTGGGCACCACTTCTCCTATCACTTCTATGAGGGCTTCGGCTATGGCCATGCGGTCAACGTGCATACCGGCAGAGTGTGCCTGCATCACGGCAGTATTGGCGTATACATCGATGATCAATCCGGGGAGGTTATCGCCCTCTCCATGTACCAACCGATACGTGTTGTTGGTCGGGTTTACAGCCACGCCAATACTCTTACGCATGTCGTAGGCCACTTGCAACTTCCGTTTCCAGAAGTCATGATTAATCTTTTCTTGTACAAAACTCAGCACACGCACGGCAATGCTTCCTATTTGGAAATGGCCTTCGGCAATAAATTCTTTCTTTGAGGTATATACTTCCACCACTTCACCCTCTTCCGGCTCTCCGTCGAAGTACGCAATGGCACCCGAGAAAAGCCATGGATGAAACCTTTTCAATGATTCTTCTTTTCCTGATTTCAGATATACTTTTTTATAGGACATAGGTTGATGTTATGGATTACTTTTCTTGTGATTGTTGATTGGCTGCATCGAGATCCGTCGATTCTTCTTCCGGCAGAGGTTCTATTTCGAAAGAGTGGGTACTTTCCAGTTCCTGAAGTCGGTTATAGATGTTCAGGCAGGCCCAGGCATCGGTTGCGGCATAAAGCTTTTGTGCGTCGCTCAGCACATCTGCCTCCCAGTTTGAGAGACGTTGCGATTTTGATATTTTTTCGCCAAACAAGATCCCGTAGATCTTTTGCAGGCTCTTGTCCTCAATGCCAAACGGATGGACGAAGTCTTGCAATTCGATGCAAGCTTGCTGTTTCAAAGGCGACCGTTTGCGTAGCATCATGAAGTCGTCGCGCAGTGACAGTCCCACTTTGATAATGGCAGGGTTTTCCAGCAAGTCGAGTAGCGACTTTGTGAGCCCTGTGAGGTTGAGGCGGAACAAGAAACAAAACTCCTCGGAAGAGATCTGCAACAATGCTACTTTGTGTGACTGCCCTTTGACGAATGAAGGGCGGGTCTCACTATCTATGCCAAGCACTTGCCTGGATGATAGGTAGTCTACCGCCTTTTCAGCTTCCGCCTCCGTCTGGATAACATAGATCTTTCCCGGAAAGGATGCTTTGGGCAATTGTGATATCTCTTCTTTCGATATGTTTCTTTTTATAACCATCTTTATTTATTCTCGTCATTTACTTCTTCCTCTTCCGGTTCCGCATCAGGATTGTACTTCACATCGTGCAATGCACGGAGCGTGTTTACAAGCTTCTGTCCCCAGACGTTTCCG
>DBTL01000001.1 GCA_002307035.1 Bacteroides sp. UBA1317 | reverse complement strand
TGATGGCGTATTCCAAGCGTTTCACGCGGGGGAAGATATGATCAAGAAGGTATTTGTAAGGTATCCCGTCGGCCAGATCCTGAAGCATGCGCTCGCGGCCTTTGGTGATGTCCACCGTATTGATGATGTCCGTGACGGCCTCCCGAAGAGACATGTCCGAGGAGTGTACCAGCGAACGGATGGAATCCCAATCTTCGGCCACCCAAGTGACCTCCAGAGGAGTTTTGCCGGCCACACGGTTCTCACGAAGGTAATTCTTCAACGACAGGGCGCGCATGGAAACATCCTTTTCGTTTTTATGCAGATTGCCCATAGGAGAGCCGTAACCGGTCAGACGAAGGCGAGTGACGCTCGTGCCGTTCTGTTGCTGCAAAGAGCGGACAGCGTCACGAAGGCGATAGTAGATCTCGTAGTTCTGCTTGTCTGTGGACAGGCGGTCAAGGTTCTTCTCGTCGCCGAAGGAGATGCTCCCCCTGAGAGTACCCAGGGTATCATCTTCCGGCGCGGGAGCAACGATGTTCACAAGCGTCAGATAGCGACTGTCGATATCCTCCTTTATGGTGGAAGTCCGTGTCTTTGGCAGAGTGATGCCGTCGGCTATCTTGTCCTCGAAAACAGCGGCGGGCTTGCCGTTGCATCCGCATTCCCGGCTGCGCATGAGCAATACGGCCTCCTTCATCCATTCGCTGTAGGGCACGGAGATCTTATAAGAGAACTGGCGGGAAGATCTCTCGTCGTTCTTCACCACCACGGCGGGGGCGTTCAGGCTCCTGTGCTTCTTGTTCAGCGTTTCACTGCGGTGATATGCCTTTTGTTTCTGAATGCCGTTCACCTGGATGGCGGGCAACTCAAGGCTGCGGTCCGCTCCCTTAAGCAGGGGCGTGAGCGTCAGAGACTCGTCCGAGGGGAGCTTCAGGCCCTCGTAATTCACGCTCAGATCAACGTGCAGCTTGCCACCCGAGACGGACAGGTGCTTATCCGTGACGAACACCTGCCCCTTATAGGCCTCCTGGCTCAGCGCTTTGCCCACAAACAGTTGCAAAAGCAGCCATAATACAATCAAACTCTTCTTCATTGTCGTTTCTATCATTATTATAGTATAAACTTTCAGGTCTCATTTAATCAGATATACCACCGAAATAGCCGCCTTGGTGGGGCCCAGGTAATTCTTGTACCCGCTACCAAGTTTCTCTCCGCAATGCGCGCAGCGGTAGCGGTCATAGCTCGCGCGAACATAGCCGGCTCCCAGCACCGCTTCTATCCCCCAGCGGGGAGAGAGGATGAAATGATAACCGTAACTGATTCCCGTGCCCATCACAAAACCCTCATACCTCCATGTCTTGGTGCCCTTGTACAAACCCAGCGGCAAGTCCGCGTCGGCAATGTTATACTCCCCCGCCAAAACGTGCAGGCCGATGAAGTGGCCGGAAAAGGGTTGGCAGCGCCACAGGCGTAGTTCCGGCTGAAGCAGCCAGTGCTTGCGGCGGCGCATGCTACCTTCGGAAGAAAAGGGATTGTAATGCCCCGAAACATCAAGGCTCAGGCGGCCGCCAAGCGACTGCTCCAAACTTATATTGGGAGAACCCACGGCATCCGACAGCACATTAGTCTTCACGGCCAGCGTCTGACCGCCCAGTCGGGGGAGGACAAAAACTGCCAAGAGTAGGAAAAGCAAGAACACTCTTTTTGCCATGTATCTATTTGCCCGATTCGCTCAAAAACACATCAGTCAGGTGAATCTCAGAAAGATAACGGCAAGCCATCTGGTTAAGGATGCCAAGACGATTACCGGCCATGCCATAATTGTTATAGATATCTTCCGTGTTTTCTACCGAAAGTTCTATACCTCCTCCTGTAGCTACTAATATATCGCAAAGGGAGATCTGATAGATGGGATAACACAGTTCGTAAGAGTTCGAACTTAAAGCCCCGTTTCTTGTTGCTTTCAAACGAATAAGCCCAGAGGAGTGGAGCTTGCCCAATAATCTTCTGGTATCAAACTCCGAAAGAGGAGACTTGCCAGCGCTTTCTCTACCCGAAAGGCTGTAGTTTATCTCCCTTAGTAGAGAGACAGCTTTTACAACTTCTAAACTCAACATCTTATTAAATTCCTTTCTGTTTGTTTTTTGTTTCTTCAAAATGTTCTTTCTGTTACTTCACAGGTAACGGAAAAACAAGAGAATCAATCGGTTGCGACCATATCCGGGCATTTTAAGGGTCTAAAAATGAAGAAATATCTGCATTTAATGTCTTTATGTCAGTATTTTATATTTCTTCCAAAAGTCGAATTTTGTATTTAAATCCTTGACTCCTTTCCGTATACCGCTGAAATATACTGGGATCAAGCGCCTAAGGGACTATAAATTTCTTAGTACTTCCATTGTGCCTTAAACTATCTTGGAAACAACTTTGAAAGGCGCTTATTTATTATCTCTATTTTACACTTGCCACGTTGCTCAGGAATAAGAAGGGGATAAAACGGAGAAGCGGAACAAAGGTTATATTTCTTAAAATAAATATAAAAATGAGTCATACTGACACAGGGAAATGTATGTATATATTCAATATTTAATATTAATATATTAATATACACATAAAATAACTATTTAATATATTTACAATAATAAATAGAAGGGTAATGGAGCGCTTTTTTTAATATAAAATATAAATTTATAATATTTTATTTGGTTATTAAATAAAATAGTTCAATATTTGCCAAATCAAATTTTTCCGTTACCTGTGAAGTAACAGAAAGAATGAAATCTTCTCTGAAGCCTTGTGGCAAATACTTTCATTCCATATCTTCTATTTCGTAAGGGCCTTACTTGTTATTTCTGCAGAACGCCTTCCGTTGGAAAAACAACGCCTTGTTTTTTTACCCTAACGCCTTGTTTTCCCATTTAGGTCTTGGTGCCGGGCAGGGTGTTTCCGGCAGGCCGGGACTACCTTTGCCAAATCGCAGTTTGGTCGTTTGCGGCATGATCAGCGCTATAACCTTGCGATTGGCCCGTTTGAGCGTGCGGTTGTCAAACGAGGCCAGGTAGTTGTAGGTCACCTTCTCCGAACTGTGTCCCAGGGACTCGCTGATCACGGCTACGGGGATGCCTTCCCTGTAGGCAGCCGTGGCCCACGAATGACGGGCCACGTAAGAGGTCAGGCTCTCTTTTAATCCCATCAGCTTTGATATGCGTTCCAAATGACAGTTGTAGAGCCGCAGGGCACTCTGGTACTGGCCGTATTCATTTTTCCCAATGCGGGTGATGATCGGCAGCAAGTAAGGGGAACCTTCGGCCGGGAGGGCGTATTTGCGCAGGATGGCCAATGCGCAGGGTTCCAGACTGACGGTGAGCTCCCGCCCCGTCTTGCTGCGCCGATAAGTGAGCAGATTTTTTCCAAGGTCGCTCTTTCGCAGGTGGGCCAGATCGACAAAAGGAATGCCGCGCAGATAGAATGACAGCAGGAACATGTCCCGGCTGAAGCGCAGGGCGTAGGTTTCCGCCTCCAGGTCGAACTCATACAGGCGGCGGATGACATCGGGAGAGACGGCGCGCTTGCGGCAGCTCTCGGTGCCGGTGAACACCTCGTCGAATAATCCCGCTTGAAAATCGGCGATTCCTAACCGGCGGGCCTGATTACAGATGGAGCGCAGCATCCGCATGTACAAGGAGACGGAATTGCGTTTGCAACCGTCGGCGTAAAGGTGCTGCTCATACCGCTTGAGCAGGGAAGGCGTCAATTCCGCAAACGTGATTTTTTCATTTCGGGTAAACAGGGTTAGCCGTTTTAAGGCGCTCTCATAGGAGCGGGCGGTGGCGTGTCGTCCTGATCCGGTCAATTCGGCGGTCAGTTGTGACACGAAAGCGTGCAATGAATTCATTCTTTTTGTTTTGTTTTGTTTTGAGTACTTTATTCGTTCCATAATGTATAATATTATTTGTGTTTAATTCAAACAATGTATTATGGTATATGTTCTTTTACGAAAATAAAAATAAATTCCTATTAACACAATAATTTTTAATCAATAGGAGATAAAAAAAAGCATTTATGTCAATTATTATATTTATATTTGTGCTTGTTATCTTAATGACGGCATAAAAATAATAATAATAAAATCAGGAATGAGCAAAAACGAAAACTACTTTAAAGTTCGGGAAAGTATCCTCCGCAAGAAAAACTTACATGAAGGGAATCCTTAAAAGTTGGCGCACGACTAAGAATCACCTCAAAATGCACTCTTCTCTTTAAATACTTAATATTTATTATATTGTGGCTGAAGACCTGGCTCGGTGCTGTTTGTAAGAGGCCATTATCTCATTGATTATCAGTGGGATAGGATGGCTGACGGGGTGGCTGAAAGCTGTGCGGAATTTCTGAGGTAAAAATAAAGGTAAAAATTCATACAAAAAAGGCTAGAACTATGACAGAAAAAGGCTTGGAAAACATGTCTCCGGCAGATTTTCTAAAAAAGGGGAAATGAGGAAATAGCAAATTGATTGAATACTAATTGAACAATAACCTCACCAACGTTAATCATCCTTAACCTATCAGCTTTCATTTTTCAGTTCTTAACTGATACTTTTGCACTATAATTTGCAAGCATGAAAAAATTAGTTCTATTTTCTATTCTAACGTTACTTTTCGTCCATCACACTTTGGCTCAGGATGTGGAACAGAACACATCTGAACGATTAAGAAATTATTTCAGACAATATACTTGTTCTTCAACGAACATAGGAACTTGCCAACTAGACAGTTTTAGGATTGATTACAACCGAAAGAAGCTGTTGATTTATGCCAATAGCAATTTTGGCTACCAGCCTTTTCTACCTGAAATAACAGAGAACATCTATCATCAATTGAAACAACTACTCCCGGGACCGGTTTGTTTTTTCGACATGACGGTGATTGCCGACGGCAAATCGATTGATGAGTTAATCCCCAATATCTACCGAAAAAACAAAAAAGATAAATCTCGTTTGTATGAGGATATAGACTATACAGATGCGCCATGGGTTACAAATACATCGCGTCCGTACAACGTTAATCGAGGACTCAACGGACGGCACATCGCCTTGTGGCAAAGTCATGGGAAATATTACATCAACGATAAAAAAGAATGGGGCTGGCAACGCCCACGTTTATTTTCTACGACAGAAGATCAATTCACGCAATCCTTCATTCTGCCTTATATCATCCCAATGCTAGAAAATGCGGGAGCCAATGTGTTTACACCCCGCGAAAGGGATACACAAAAGAATGAGGTGATAGTAGACAATGATAGTCGGCGAAGTGGTTCTATGTATCTGGAAATAAAAAGTCGCAAAGCGCGTTGGGAAACCACCGATGCATTGGGGTTTGCTCAGAAAAAACGGATCTACAACGATGGGGAGAACCCGTTTCTTGAAGGTACTGCCCGCTATGCGCCAACTGAAAAGAAAAAAGAGAAAGCTTTTGCCGAGTGGGTGCCCGACATCCCCGAGACGGGAAGTTATGCCGTATACGTATCTTATCAGACACTACCCAATAGCGTAAGTGATGCCAAATATTTGGTATTTCACAAAGGTGGGGTGACGGAATTTAAAGTCAACCAAAAGATAGGCAGTGGCACGTGGGTTTATCTAGGTACATTTGAATTTGATAAAGGCAATTATGATTACGGCATGGTGGCTTTAAGTAATGAAAGCAAAGAAAAAGGGGTCGTATGCGCTGATGCTGTTCGTTTTGGAGGCGGAATGGGGAATATTTCCCGTGGAGGCAGCACCAGTGGACTGCCCCGCTATCTGGAAGGTGCACGTTATGCTGCCCAATGGGGAGGAATGCCTTATGAAGTATATGGAGGTCGAAAAGGCTCCAACGACTATGTAGACGATATTAACGCACGTGCCAACACAATCAATTATCTATCGGGCGGCTCTGTGTACAATCCTAAGCAGAAAGGACTGGGAGTGCCCATGGAAATGGCCGTGGCGCTGCATACGGATGCAGGATTTAGTAAAGAAAATAACATTATCGGCTCGCTGGGCATCTATACCACCGACTCTAATAACGGATTACTCAATTCGGGTGTCAGTCGTTATGCTTCACGTGATCTGGCGGATATTATGCTAACGCAATTGCAAAAAGATATCCCTTCTAAGTTTGATGTGCAATGGACACGACGCCATTTGTGGGACAGGAATTATAGCGAGACCCGCCTACCCGCTGTGCCGTCCGCTATCATCGAATTGCTTGCTCATCAGAACTTTGCTGATATGAAACTGGGACACGATCCAAACTTCAAATTCACCGTGGGGCGTTCGATGTATAAATCGATTCTCCGCTTTGTATGCACACAGCATAACAAAGAATATGTAGTGCAACCCTTGCCTGTGAGTCATTTTGCCATTGCGTTTGGAAAGAAGAAGAATACTTTAGAACTAAAATGGAGAGAGGTAAACGACCCGTTGGAACCTAGCGCAAAAGCCAAAGAATACATGGTTTATACCAGAGTAGGACGCGGAGGTTTTGACAATGGTGTATTGGTAAATGCCTCGTCATATACCATAAAAATAGAACCCGGACTGGTTTACTCATTCAAAGTAACAGCAGTCAACCGTGGCGGTGAGAGTTTTCCTTCGGAGATACTTGCAGCTTATAAAGCCAAACGTGAAAAAGGGCAAGTACTCATTGTCAACGGATTCGATCGCATAAGTGGACCGGCTGTAGTAGACAATGCCAACGAAGCAGGCTTCGACCTCGAAGAAGATCCGGGAGTTCCTTATCTGTACGATATTTCATATAGTGGCGTCCAAACAGGTTTTGACCGAAAGAAAGCCGGCAAAGAAGGAAAGGGAAGTTTGGGATACAGCACCGGCGAATTAGAAGGGATGAAGATTATGGGTAATACTTTCGATTATCCATTCATTCACGGAAAAGCCATACAAGCGGCAGGCAATTATAGCTTTGTGTCGTGCAGCAACGAAGCTGTTGAGAGTGGCAATGTTCGATTAGAACGCTATCCCATTGTTGATCTCATTCTTGGTCTGGAGAAAGAAGATATGGAAAGCAACCCTTCGCGCAATGCTTATTACAAAACATTCTCTTCATCCATGCAACGGCTTATCACAGCCTTCTGTCAAGCGGGAGGCAATCTGTTGGTGAGTGGGTCATACATTGGTAGCGACATGAACGATTCGCAAGGAAACCGTGAGTTTACAGCAAAAATACTAAAATATGGATACCAAACTTCCTTGCGAGATAACCGTTCGGGAAGAATTAACGGATTAGGGCGCACAGTGACCATTCCACGCCTACCCAATGAACGAAGCTATGCCGTGAGCCATCCGGACTGCATCGTACCTGTCGCTCCCGCCTTTCCCGTCTTTCTTTATTCGCCAAGCAACCAAAGCGCAGGTATTGCTTACAAAGGAGACTACCGCACGTTTGTTTTAAGCTTCCCCTTCGAGAGTATCGAGTCTGAAGTTGATAGGGCAAACATCATGGCATCTGCCCTGAAGTTCTTCTCAGAACGCTAAGAAACAATTTAGCAACAAATTAAGTTAAGAAAATAAGATTTTTATTGATTATCCGATATAAATTCTATCTTTGCCTATAGTAATAACCTAAAAACAGAAGCACTATGTACACAATACAGGCAAATACATCCGGCACAAGATGCATGGAAGTTTCAGGGAAAAATCTGGCAACCATAGAAAAATATGCTCTGTTCCGGCACCTCATCGATAGTACAGGAATCATAGACGAAGACGTACTCGAGAAGCTAAGACTCAACATTCGCGCTTTGATAGCCGCACAAACAGAAGATAGCAGAGATCTGCTGGATCTTTGCATTGATGTTATCTACCATAATAATATGAAGGCCTTCGGATTGCAACAACTAATCAAACTATATTTACGTTGGCTATCCAAAGACGATGAATCAGAAGAAGATGATAAGTAATGAAAACAATTGATACTTGCGAAGAAACAAGATACAGTCCGCTAATTCCGGCTATGGCCGCCATCTGTCAGGCAAAGACAGGTGAAAGTCTTAAAATCATTATCAATGATGCCAATGTTTTCAGCGATCTGAAAGCTTATTTATCCGAACAAGACATCGGCTTTCGGGAGATATATGACGGAGATCAGATGAGCTTAGAGTTCACCATTTCATGAACGACTAACGAATAAGTTGCTGCATGTAAGCAGAATTATCCGTATCTTTGCGCCCATGAAAGAATACAGACTGACCGACTGGTTGCCTACAACCAAGAAAGAAGTGGAACTCCGGGGCTGGAGTGAATTGGACGTAATCATTTTCAGCGGCGACGCTTATGTAGATCATCCATCGTTTGGTGGAGCTGTGATCGGACGCATACTCGAAGCTGAAGGGTTGCGTGTAGGCATTGTGCCACAACCAAATTGGCGGGACGATCTGCGTGATTTCAAAAAGTTGGGTCGTCCTCGTCTTTTCTTTGGCATCAGCGCCGGATGCATGGATTCAATGGTCAACAAATATACGGCCAACAAACGCCTGCGCAGTGAAGACGCTTATACTCCGGACGCGCGTCCGGACATGCGTCCCGAATATCCAAGCATTGTTTATACGCAGATACTCAAACAACTCTGGCCCGACGTGCCCGTTGTGTTGGGAGGCATCGAAGCATCCATGCGCCGTCTTACACATTACGACTATTGGCAAGATAGCGTACGAAAAAGCATTTTGTGCGATAGCGGAGCCGATCTGCTCATCTACGGCATGGGCGAAAAACCCATCATAGAGATTACCCGCCGCCTGAATGAAGCACTTGCCGGCCAGCCCGAAATACAGGCTACCAACACATTACTGCAAACCTTTACAGACATTCCGCAAACATCCTATATAGCACCAAACTATAGTGCTGAAGAAGGAGACATTGCTCTGCACAGTCACGAAGAGTGTCTACGCGACAAAAAGAAGCAAGCAGGCAACTTTCGCCACATAGAAGAAGAGAGCAATAAATATGCCGCAGCACGCATTACCCAGCAAGTAGGCAGCGAAACGATTGTGGTCAACCCGCCTTATCCGCCCATGACCCAAACGGAACTCGATCATTCATTCGATCTGCCTTACACCCGTCTGCCTCACCCTAAATACAAAAATAAGCGCATCCCCGCTTATGATATGATTAAGTTCTCTGTCAACATTCACCGTGGATGTTTTGGCGGATGTGCCTTTTGCACCATCTCTGCTCACCAAGGAAAATTCATTGTGAGTCGCAGCAAGCAGAGCATCGTGAATGAAGTAAAAGAAGTCACCAATCTGCCCGACTTCAAAGGATACCTAAGCGACTTGGGTGGCCCGTCAGCCAACATGTATATGATGGGAGGACGAGACGAAGCCGTATGTCGCAAATGCAAACGGCCATCGTGCATTCATCCCAAGATATGTCCCAATCTGAACACTGACCACCGTCCTTTGCTCGACATCTATCACACCGTAGATGCCATGCCCGGTATCAAAAAAAGCTTTATCGGCAGTGGTGTACGCTACGACTTATTGCTTCACCAAAGCAAGGATGCCGAAATAAACCGCAGCACAGCGGAATATACACGTGAGCTAATCGCCAACCACGTAAGTGGGCGGCTCAAAGTTGCACCGGAACACACCAGTGACGCTGTACTCTACATCATGCGCAAACCCTCTTTTGAGCAGTTCGGAGCTTTCAAAAAGATCTTCGATCGCATCAATAGCGAACAGAATCTGCGTCAACAACTCATCCCCTACTTCATCAGCAGCCATCCCGGATGCAAAGAGGAAGATATGGCCGAACTTGCTATCGCTACCAAGCAGTTGGATTTCCATCTTGAACAGGTACAAGACTTTACTCCTACGCCCATGACCGTAGCCACCGAGGCCTGGTATACAGGTTACCATCCCTATACACTGGAACCCGTCTTCAGCGCCAAAACTCCTCGCGAAAAGTTGGCCCAACGGCAGTTCTTCTTCTGGTACAAGCCCGAAGAACGACGCAACATCATCAATGAGCTAAAGAAGCTCTCACGCCAAGATTTGATTGACAAACTTTACGGGAAACGATAAGCACTTCTACACATCAACATTTAGTGAAAACAGCTCAAAAAGCTGATGAATCCTCATTGTTCCGATGGCTTCCTTCAATTACATATTCTCCAAAAATAAAAGAGAGACTTGTAGGAGAGAATAAATAAAAAGCTATATACAAAAAAGTTTCTCCTTTTTCACCCTAAATAAAAATTGGTTCGTGTTATAAAAAAAACTTTCATGTTAGATTCTTCGCACGATCTAACCCTCAGGATACAAGTTGCAGAAGTGTTGGGCTGGTATAACAGAACCGGAAATTCAGTGTATTCAACGGACTATTTCAATACGCTAAATAACCGGTTCTGTCTATCCAAATTTAAAACTTTCCTTATTGGTAAGCTATTTCGGCATAACTTTAATATCATCCAAAAAGATGCGATTTTTTCCCTGACCAACACCCGTCAGTTCGTAAGCACCACCCAAAAATTTTATCTTCGTTTCCGAAGTTGCACCGGATATCACGAATTCTCTCTGAGCAATTGAAGCATCCCATACATTATAGTCGGTTCCATTTTCATTGCTACTTGAGTTCGGGTAATTATCAATGGTAAACTGGTTCACTGAAACAGTTCCAGGTCCCACAACCGACACGTATAGAATATTATCATCCTTAGCACCTCCTTTTGAAATATAAGCGGTCGCCTTAAATGTCACCACAACATCCTGGGTTCCTTCAATGGCAGACAAAGCCGGAGAGATCAAATCTCCACCATAGCTTGTTTTGCCCAACTTCACGAATCCTGGACGAGCGTAGCACAGTTGTTGATTATCAGCGGTGGAAACAGGTGTGCTATACCAACCATGTGCTTTTTCTTCTGATGTCCACAAATCGTAGCGAGTCTCTCCGGTAGTTTCGTAATGAATGGAATTTCCATATGTCAACCAGCTGAAATCTTCTTCCAGAATCGCTGCCGCTGAGGATTGGGTCAATAAAACTGTTTGCGTCAACTCCGGATACGCTTCCGATTGAATGGTTACAATGGCCGTTCGTTCGCTACTCTTGTTGGCAGCGGCAGAAAGGGTAAGAGTGGTGCCAGTTGCCGACGATACCGTTAACCAACTTGCTTCACTAAGACTATAGGTCCATTCTACGTTTGCCTTTACATTAATAGCGATGGAGGAACCAACAGCCGGAACAGATACACCGGCCGATGCTTCGCTTACTGTAATATAAGGTGTGTTGCCTTCTTGCTCCACACGAAACAATACAGGTTGCTCCACACCGTCAACCACAAAAGCATAATTCAAGGTACGGGCTTCAAACGTTGCGTTTTCGTTTACAATCACTCTGATAATACCATCGGCTTCACCTTCGTCAGGAAACACCCGTACCCAGCTATCATCACTTTTGGCAACGATCTTCCATGGACGGTTTGAACGTATTATATAGCTTTGGGTCTTACCTGCTGCATCTATAGATAAGCCGGTTGGACTACCTTCAATCGCAAAGGCTGTTTCGCTACTATCCTCTTCATCGCTACAAGAAGACAATACTGTGAAAGCCAACAGCAACAAGCCCAATAAAAGGCTCTTTGCATGCAGCAATTTAAAAAAACGGGAAACTTTCATATACTTGTTTTTGGCATTATTATTTTCCTTCTTCAATGGCTTGTTTACTCCACCATACCGGTGTTTTCATATCGTTATCACCTCCCATCCTATCAAGAGCTATTTGAGCATTATCACCGTTGGTAGCCATCGTGGTGGTTGGGTAAGCAAAACGGGTAGGCAATATATAATCATTGTATACTGTTCCTCCACCAATTGTAAGCTCCGGATATCCTGTTCTGCGATATTCATGGTAAGCTTCCATCCCAATCCAAAATAACGCAAGAAATTTTTGATTTGCAATCAGCTCTTCTTTATTGACGGCGGCATCCCAGGAAGCCAATGCCGACTGAAGGAAAGTAGCAATATCTTCTGTTGTTATGGTAACAGGTGTTTCACTGTAACTCCCTACTGCCGCCCATTTTTCCATGGAAGCTTTCACAGCGGCTTCATAATAAATTTTAGCTTGCGATTCTCCTCCGGATATATACCCTTTCAGTGCTGCTTCAGCAAAAATAAATTGCACTTCTGCGTAATCCATAAAAGTACCCGGAGCAGCCGCCCGACAAAACACAGCCGTATTTAACCAGGAAGTGCCTTTGTCCACCGTGCTGCGTTCTTCTTCCGTACATCCTGCAACTGTACCAATCCATTTATTCGCTGGATTGGAAGTAGTGCTCGTATTCTTTTTTCCCCAGATACCCAATCGAGGGTCTTGGTATGTTTGTTCCCCATTAGTCGTTATAACGGTCATTTTAATGAATTGCTGTGTTAACTTTCGTCCTGAACTGGTGAAAGTTCCTTCGTTCGTATCTGCAAATTCATTGCGATATGGATCAATACCCGAAAATACCACCGTAGCATTATCATCGTTAGCAGTGAAAATGGGATAAAGAGACGAATTATTCAGAATTTCGGCCATCTTTGTGCCGGCATTCATTACCGATCGTCCGTTAATCCGACAAAGTAAACGAAGATAGAGCGAGTTATTAAATTTACGCCACTTAGTCATATCACCACCATACATCCCATCAAGTGCCGGCTTTGTAAAGATAGGATTGGTAGCATATATCTCATTCGCCGTTTCCAGATCAGCAAACATTTGTTCGTATACCGATTGCTGAGAATCAAATTTAGGTTTCGTTGTACCTCCTTTACGGGCCAAGAAAGCCTCTTCATAAGGAATATCACCAAACATGTCGGTCAGGTTCGACATAAACAAGACTTTAAAAGTTAGGGCAATAGCCTCTAATGACTGATCTTCCTGTTCTATGGATAGATCGTACATGTGCATCGCATTGTTGGCGTACTTCGCATAAAAGTTCCAAACGCTCTGCCAATTTCCGTCACTAATAAAATATCGGTGTTCCTGCCTGGTTGTTCCTCCTGTAAAAGCAGTAAACTGTATCAGTTCATTATTCCAGTACCATGTATAGTTCTGCCAGTTATTCACTCCGTCATAAAGCAACGGTTCAAACATTCCACTTGCTTTAATCTCTCCGACAGTTGTTTTGTTGGGATTGGTATTCGTATCTTCAAAGTTCGATGTGCAGGCAGATAATGCCAACAAGCACCCTGCTGCGATAATCGTTTTAATAGTATGCATAAATATCTTCCGTTTTTAAAATGAAAGTTTAATGTTAACTCCGTAAGTACGGGTCATTGGATACGCCATGGCCTCTATACCTTTATAGATATTGCTTCCGTTAAGCATTCCGGTTTCCGGATCGTACTGAGGAAAGCTTGTCAGGCAGAACAGATTTGTAGCATAAACACCCAAATTAGCGCCTTGCAGGAATCCTGTTTTCAGGCACAACTCTGCAGGCAATTTATAGTCCAGCCGAACCTCTTTTAACTTTAAGAACGAAGTGTCAAACGTATTAGCTTCCGTATTGTTACGATTCCAGATATATGTATTGTAATAAGTCTGTATATTACTTGTTACTGCTGTGTTTTTTGTATATGTAACCGTACCATCCGAATTCGTCACTGCATTTACGCCCGGATGTACCAATCCGTCATATCTTCCTTTGAGTGAGTTTTTTAACTTACCTTGGTAAGAAAGGGCAAAATTGGTAACAGAGAAACAGTTACCACCCAATTGTGCAGAAAATGAAGCTGACAAAGTGAAATTTTTATATGTTAGATGCTGAGTCATGCCGGCTCTCCAATCAGGGTTTACTTTACCTATTTTCCTAGTCGGATTTGCATCCAACGTAGGATATCCTGTTGATGAATCCACCAGATGCATTCCCGAGCAATCTACCTGGTTGCCGTTTTCGTCAATATAATAAGAACCGTCGGGTGCCCGCTGGTATCCGCGTCCATAAATCACATTCATCTCTTGCCCAACATACGAATAGATGTACGTGCGGCTACCTATTGTAGTTCCCGGATCCATTTGAAGTGGTTCGCTCGGATCCCATCCATCCTGCAAACTCACCAGCTTATTCCAGTTTTTTGACCAGTTAATGTCAAACGACCAGATAAAGTTTCTATTTCGCACCGGAACAAAATTGGCCGACACCTCTATACCTTTATTTTGTATCTTGCCTGCATTAATCTTCATACCTGTAGCACCCGTAATCTGATCCACATCTGCAGACACAATTTGATTTGTAGTTGAAGAAGTATACAAAGCCACATCAAACCCGATTCTATTTTGAAGGAACTTCCCTTCTAGTCCAGTCTCCCAACTTTCCACATTTTCGGGTTTAATCATCGGGTCGGGAATGGTGCCAGGAAGCACATACCCACCAGAATAATCTGTGGAAGTATAATATTGATCTAACGAATATGGAGAAGTATCATTTCCAACATTGGCCCAAGACAAACGAAATTTCATGAAATCTATCCAGGAAGCATTCTCACTGAAATGAAGAACACGATCCAATAAAACGCTACCGCAAACAGACGGATAGAAAAAGGACCAATTGTCAGGTGCAAGCGTACTCGACCAATCGTTACGTCCGGTTATGTCCAGAAAATACGTGTCATCCCAGCTCACTGAGGCCAAGCCATAGAGGCTATTCACCACCTTTTTACTCCGATAATTATAAGGATCCGGATTTATACCCGAAGGCACATTTTCAGTATTATAAACCCCTTCTTCATTTAGTTGATCCAATGTTATCTTATTCGTAAAGTATTTAGAAGTCATGTTGTTACCCCCTAAGGAGAGCGTAAAGCCCAAATGTTTATCTACCCATGAATTGTTTGAGTATCTAAAAAGAAAATCAGTATTGAATTCATACTGTCTAATGGTTTGTTCACGATAAAATCCATTTTCGGCACCCGCTACATAAAAAGGTTTCTGCTGTGTGCGGAATTCATTACTAAGGTCAAGACCTGATTTCACATCCAGTGTAAGCCCTTTAAAAAGAGCGATATTTAGCCCGATGCTACCAAAAACACGATCTTTATCCATTGTGCTCAACTCTTCATAAAGTGTTCGGTAAGGGTTGTAGGAACTTGAAGAAGGAAAAACCAGGCTATTTCCATTCTCGCTACTTACACTCGACCAATTGGTATAATTATACCGATTCTGGAAATACTCGTTTTTCCAATCGTTTATGCTGTTAGAATTGTATCCCCAAGCCAATGCATACATCACCGACGTTTCATCATAACCGCTCACAGGCATGTTGTCACTTCCCTTGTGATAGTAATTTATTTTTGTATTCAACTTGATGTACTTATTCACTTCCGTGTTCACTGCAAGTGATACCGATTGTTGCTCGTATCCCGTATTTGGCAAAATCCACTCGTTACGTGTATCTGTTACCGAAAAACGGGTTGCTGTACCGTTACCATTATTACCATCTACGCTCACAGTATTTGTAAATGTAGTTCCCGTTTGAAATATGCCGGTATACCAATCGTCTTGATACACCCACGGTGTTTTCGTATACGTGTTGGTTTCCCAATTTTTAGAAGCATACTGGTAACGTAACTTGTTAGCGTCAAACTTCTCGCCAAAAGCATAGCGTGAAATATTCTGTGTTCGAGCTACTCCATCAGAAGCCATCTCCGATGTAAGAGGCCAGAAGTTAAATTCATTTAATCCCATATCTGCTCCAGATCCATATTCCTTCTGAAAATCAGGAAAATACCCCGCTTGCTCAAACGTAATAGAGGAACTGACAGTAACTCCTATCCCTTTATCTTTTCTACCCGATTTGGTAGTAATAATAATGGCTCCATTGGCGGCTCTCGAACCATAGAGCGCTGTTGCCGCTGGCCCTTTCAGCACTGTGACACTCTCAATGCTTTCCGGATTAAGATCGCTCGCTCCATTACCAAAATCAACAGGAGCATCAGCATTGGCATAGTTGCTGGCACTCACAGTTGCCGTAGTTCCCGATGAAATAGGAATACCGTCTACAACAAAAAGCGCTTCATTATTTCCGTAGTTCAGTGACTGATCGCCACGCAGAGTCACACGCATGGAACCGCCGGGACCGGATCCTGCCTGATCGAACGTCAATCCGGCCACCTTACCCGACATAGAATTTAGCCAGTTGCTTGATACACTATTTGTCAACGCCTCGTTGCTCACCTTCGTAACCGCGTACCCCAGAGATTTCTGTTCGCGTGTAATTCCGAGCGCTGTTACGACAACATCTCCTAACTCCACGGCAGACTCTTTCATCACAATTTTCAGCAGGCTCCGTCCTTTCACCGGCACCTCTTCTTTACTAAAACCAATCGATTGAATCACTAATGTTGATTGGCTACCGGAAATTTTCAAAGTAAAAGTTCCATCCAGATCAGTTATCACTCCGTTTTTTGTGTCTTTTTCCAACACCGTGGCACCAACCAAAGGTGTTATTCCATCAGCCTCAAACACGGTTCCTCTTATTTCCTTGTTTTGTGCCTGCAAAGGCATTGCCACCAATGCAAGCATCAGCATAACAAGGAACATTCTCAGGTTTGTTCCTAAAGTCATAAAATCGTTTTTTTATTAGTATATCTATTTGCTATTTTTATTTCATCAGATACGTGAAATCTTTTGGCCGCGTCATTGTTTCGGAATATACTGTGCCGAAACGATCTGTCACCTTAATAATAAGTGTTGACGAGGCCGACGAAGCTTTTACTTTGAATAAATGGGCAGTCTGACAGGTCACAAAAGAACTAGTGGGTACAGCCCCTACATTTAATCTTTTTGCTTCGTAAGAAATAATATGCAGCGGATCAAGATCGGAGACCCTTGTCACTGTCAACGCTTTACCTTCTTCCGTAACATCTATTTTCCAACTCGTGTCGTATCCCCACACGTTGATCAATACCTCATTGTTTTGATTACTGGTTGCATAAGTTCCTGCATATTCAGCCAAAGCTGCATCAGTAGAATTTGGAGCATATGTAGCAGCAGTAATATATATCTTGTTCAAGTCATAACTTCTAAACTGATAAGTCTTATCGTAGCCAATACTTTTATAATACCATTGCATATCTGTTCCATTCATGCTCCACACGCCATATCCTCCGGGGGAACCATCCTTGCAAATCTGATTACCGGCATAACCGCTTTTACCGGTCCACCACCAGGTAGCACAAACAGCTGCCGTATTGTGCTCCATGATACTCGATGAATTTTGGACGGTATAATTAATATGGGTATGTCCACTTAGCACATGCACAGTAGCATATCCGTCTAAACAAGCAACAAACTCACTACCGTTATCCAGTGTTATTTCATCTATCTGCGTACCATTGCTCAGAATACTCGGATTACCGTTGAGCGGAATATGCATTGCCACTACGATCGGAGTAGATTTTGCCACCGTTGCCAAATCCTTTTTAAGCCAAGCAATCTGTGCAGCTGTAATAGCACCATTGTAATTCCTGCTTCCGATAACACCATCGGCACCTCCCGTATTTATATAGACAATATCGTCCAACACAATATAATGGATATTACCTAAGTTAAATGAGTAATACGTTGGCCCGATCACTCTCTTATAAGCCTGCTCAGCCAACCAATCACCGGCTGAGTAAGGGTCATTATCATGATTTCCGGTCACGTTAAAGACGGTACAGTCTATTTTGTGCATCCAGATCAGATATTCAGGCAAAGCAAAACTATTGGCATACCAGTACTGATCCCAACTCATGTCACCCAATGTTAATCCATATATTTTGGTTCCTTGGTTTTTTGCTTCAGCAATCAGTGCATTCACATCATTTAAAAAACCAGAGCTAAATTGAGATAAATCATCATTTCTGTCAGCCAAATGCAAATCAGCCAATGTTAAAAGCACATGTTTCGAGTTATCCACCTGAGTCAATGCAAAATCAGCCTGCTCTACTGTACTAGCTCCCCCTGTGAGTCGTTTAAAAAACTGTGGTTCGTTTTCGCTATTTGCCACTTCATAGTTTCCAGGAACCGATATAAACACATAACCCTGTTTTTTCTCTGACGCTAAATAGTAAATACCCTTCTCGTTTGTAGTAGTCACCTCATATCCATCCGAAACAACCACACCGGATATCCCCTCACCTTCACAGGAAACCACACCTTTTACCGTCATACCGTCCACATCCGGCACAGTGATTCCGGCCACAAGGCTAATATTGAGCACGCCCAATGCCATTGACTCTTCTCCTCTGATTACAGAAAGACTATATTTACCTGATGTCACTTCATCGGGCAAGGTAAATATTATGTATGTATCAGCCACTGTTTTCAGCTCCAAACTAAATGTTTGTGTCTCATCCGTTTGAGAGGTTAATTTTACCAAATCACCCGTCTCAAATCCGTTTGCTTCGAGTGTAATATCTCCTCCTACAGTCACTTCAATACTTGCCGGAATAGACACATTTGTTATATGGAGGCCCGCTTCCGTATTAGTAACCGAACCGTCGCTACAACCGGCAAAAGTGACACTAATGCTAACTACTAAAACAGCTAGCATAGCAAAGATCAACTTCACTAAAAAATAACCTCCAATAGTAGAAGTCTTAAGTTTCTGATTCATTTCTTTCTTTTATTTTTTGTTAATGAGACTATATGTTCCTTAAAATTTTAATCGTTGCCAAAAGTAATGTGAAAAATAGTACAATGGCATCAACACACTTAATCTTCATGATATTGTAATCCATATGAAGTCAAATAGAGAACTAAACGAAGCAGATATTATTATTTTGTTTCTAAAAAATCACGACCTCGCATCCTCGAAATCGTGGTTAATAATTCTTTAAATCATGTTATTCGTTTATATGCAGCATTTGCCTATCTATTATCCGTGTAAACAAACCACCCTTCTTCTTCAACTCTTCAGGTGAACCACTTTCAGCTACCGGTCCTTTATTCAGCACTACAATTTTGCCTGCATTGGCAATCATGTGCATACGGTGAGTTGTGATCAGTACCGCTCTGTTACCTACCATCATCTAATTCTGCATAAGTTGCCGACCTTTTGCCCCTACCAAAAACCCCATCAACATTAAGGATACAAGAAGTGGGATTTTTATAATCTTAATCATAGCACTGCGTCTCAGGTTCGATTTTACTCTGAAAGCAGCCAGATGAAAAGGAATACAGCCATTCCGGCTAAAGCACTAATGGCAAAAGAAACATGGCTGCAGGCAACAATAACTCCAGCTTTCCAATGTATGCTTTCAGCCTTAAAAATGTATCTTTTTTTTTATTAAAAATAACGGATTGTTTCATTTATCAACAATCGCCATTAATAGGCATTATTAATGTAAGAATTACAGTACTTTCGTTGGTTCTTTAAAAGGGGTTTATTTTTAGTTGATCTATAATTCGCTTAAAAGAGTGTGCATCTTTTAGCCTTTCTTGCTTATAAAATACATTTTTTATGTAAGTTTGCAGAATAAAAATCTGACGCTATGAAAACACTCTATGACTATACCATTCTACTTGCTTGCCTATTCTTCGGCTTTCCTCCCATAATCCGGGCACAACCGGTTTGCCAAATACAGCATTATTCAACATATAGCGGACTTCCGCAACGAACCGTAGTGAATATTGTACAGGATATGAAAGGCTTCATCTGGCTCTCCACATGGAACGGCTTGAGCAAGTTCGACGGATACACATTCAAGAACTACAAAGCTTATCCGGGCGACGCTTGTACGCTGACCTGCAACAGACTGCATTCCATCACTGCCAACAAGCATGGCGACATCTGGTGCCGGACTTATGACAATCGCATCTATTTATTCGATAGCAAGCTGGAAAAATTTATAGATATTCTACAACCTCTTGAAACAAAAAATAAAACAACTTATACCATACGTGAAGTATATGTTTTGCCTAAAGGCATCACCTGGTCCGTGTTCGATCACGGATCATTCCGAATAGATGAAAAAGCCTTCAGGGAAGGAAAAGATGGGAGTATTGTATTCTACAGTGCCAAAAACGGAAACTTACCCGGTAATGAAATATCCAAGGTTATTCAGGACAAAGATGGAGATGAATGGGTCTTTACGGATAAAGGTATCCGAATTATTGGAAAAAAAACAATATCCGGTAATATACAATTTAAAGGCGCTTGTGAGAACAACGGAAAGATGTACTTGGTATCGGCCAATGACCGCCTGGCTTTTTACAACCAAAGCACCGAGCAACTACAGTTAATGAAAATACCATACAAGTATTCTCATCTGAACAGTATACAAAATCTTGGAAAAGATACCATTGGGTTAGCTATTGAAAACGGAATTATATTATTCGACGTCAAGAGACAAAAGTTTAAACACGCAGATATTCGTACTGCAGAACAACTTTCCTTTAATGCGCAAAGCATATTCAAAGACAGTCATAATGAGTTATGGATATTCTCTGAAGTCGCCGGAGTTAGCCGATACAATCCTCGAAACGGTGAGAAACAGTATTACCGAACTCCCACAGAAGACATGCCAAAAGCAGAGTTACAGAGCAATGAAGGAGCTTTTGAAGATTCCCAAGGAACATTGTGGGTAATTCCCCGCTTAGGATGCCTTAGTTATTACGATCGTAAAAGCAAACAATTGAAACCTTATTATACGGACTATAATGATCCGAAATCAAAATTTAGCCCGGTAATATTGGGATATTTATTGGATAATCAGAAAAACTTCTGGTACACCAATAATTATGAAATGGGTAAGATTTCATTCTTCTCCAATGCTTGTCAGATACGCCCTTTGGATTTCGGTTATGACACACGCGCTTTTCTGAAAGACAGCCGGAAAAATCTTTGGATAGCAAATAAAAAAGGATTTATCCGAATATTCAATGATGACGGTAGCCTGAAAGGTTACCTCACCCCATCGGGAGACATCAGCACGAAAGCTGTTCCATTCTCCAGAAACATCTATTGTTTCATGGAAGACGATCAAGGTGCTATTTGGATGGGGAGCAAGCGAAACGGAATTTTCAGATTAAAGAAGGAAAGAAAAGACCGTTTTAAGGTACAAAGATTTGCTCATGAAGAAAACAACCCGTATAGCTTGAGCCATAACAGTATTTATTCCATACTTCAAGACAGCCGGAAACGCATTTGGATAGGTACATACGGCGGCGGGCTCAATTTATTGGAAGAAACTCAAAAAGGAAAAGTGCGCTTTCTGCACAGCGGCAATTCATTGAAAAGCTATCCTCAAAAAAAGCACTCCAAAGTACGGATCATCAAAGAAGTAAATCAAACTATATTGATAGGTACCACCGAAGGGTTACTTACACTATCCAGTGATTTCAAACAATTGAAAAATATTAAGTTTTACCAAAATGTCCGCAGGTCAAATGTTTCATCCAGCCTTTGTAGTAACGATGTAACATACATCTACACAGATAGTCGGAAGCAGACGTATGTTCTCACCTTCACTGGCGGTATCAACCAAGTTATTTCAGACAATTTATTAACCAACCATATTCAATTCAAGACATATACCAAGCAGAATGGACTGTTTTCCGACTTGCTATTGTCCATGATTGAAGATGCGCAGAAAAACTTATGGGTAATATCTGAAGATGCACTTTGTAAGTTTGATCCTAAAAAGGGAATTTTTGATAATTATGATAAACGATATCTGCAAAAAGAGATTTATTTCAGTGATGCTGCACCTCTCATCTGGCACAAACATCTGATACTGGGCATAGAAGGAGCATTCATAGATATAAATCCGGTCTCATTAAGTAAAAGCAGATATATCCCACACATCGCATTTACCGGTCTAAAGATACAAGGAATTCAGCAGTTACAAGATATTGACGACTTAAAAGAACTGAAGTTGCAACCTTCTCAGCGCAATGTCACTTTCCAGTTTGCCGCATTGGATTATATTAACCCTACCGTCATAAAATATGCTTATCGCCTGAAAGGCCTCGAAAAACGATGGAATGAAGTGGACAATAACCGTACAGCCAACTATATCAATCTTCCTCCGGGCAAATATAAGCTGCAAATACGCTCCACAAACAGTGATGGTGTGTGGAGCGATAATGTACGCTGTCTTTCGATCATAGTACTTCCTACTTTCTGGGAAACGTATTGGGCATGGACACTCTATCTACTTTTATTCATTCTATTTACAGCAACCATTGTGTATACCATTATCTACATATACAATTTACATCATCAAATTAATCTCGAACATCAATTATCCAATATAAAGCTAAAGTTCTTCACTGATATCTCACATGAACTGCGTACACCTCTTACTCTTATTAGCAGCCCCGTAAGTGAGGTTTTGGAACATGAGTCTCTTTCTCCAAAAGCGCGCAAACACCTCACATTGGTACACAAGAATACAGAACGCATGTTACGTTTGGTGAACCAGATACTTGATTTTCGTAAGATAGAGAATAAAAAAATGAAAGTATTGCTGGAAAAAACAGATATCATAGCTTTGTTGCAACAGATAATGGATAATTTCCGTCTGATCGCAGAAGAAAAAAACATTGATTTCCGCCTACAGCAACATCCGGATAGCATTTATGGCTGGATAGATCAGGACAAGTTTGAAAAGATTATTTTTAATCTGATCTCCAATGCTTTTAAATATACACCAGACAATAAATCTATTATAATATCAGTCAATATAAATAACAAAAATCTAGTGGTTTCCGTAAAAGATGAAGGGATTGGACTTGATCTCAAAAAACAACAGAATTTGTTCCAGCGTTTCGAAACACTGGTGCGATACAACATTCTGCAGCCTTCATCTGGCATCGGTTTATCTCTTGTCAAAGAGCTGATAGAATTACATCAAGGTAGTATCCTGGTAAATAGCCAGCCGGAAGTTGGCAGTGAGTTTATCGTAACATTGCCATTGAACCAGAAAGTTTACGAGGGAAAAGAGAATACAGAGTTCATTTGTAACGACTCTCAATCAGCTATTGATGTACAGGGAATGGAAAGCAGTAAAGATTCTGGCTTCCTGGCTCAAGAGCAAACTGATCAAAAAGAAACCGAAGAAATATGTACCCCTTGCGAAATAAATGTTGAAAAGCAAGAAATTATTTCGGTCTTGATTGTGGAAGATAACCTTGAGTTAAGAACTTTCCTTCACGACATTTTATCTGAAGTATACCGTGTTATTGAAGCTACTAATGGACAAGAGGGATTGGAGCAAGCCATACAATATATGCCCGATTTCATCATTAGTGACATTATGATGCCGGTTATGGATGGTCTGGACATGGTAAAAGCCATCAAAGAGAATCGTGATATCCGTCACATTCCTATCATCTTGCTCTCTGCCAAGTCTTCTCTGGATGATCGTATTTACGGGTTGGAACAAGGCATTGACGACTATGTTACCAAGCCTTTCAGCTCCACCTACCTAAAAGCGCGCATTAAGTCTCTGCTTCATCAACGCAAACAGTTGCAAGAACTTTATTTGAAACAATGGTCAGAAAAGCAGGAAGGCGCTCCAAATACTACAGTAGAGATTACACCGTCTCAACCGCAAATAATATCCTTCGACAAAATATTTATGCAACAAGTGATGGAGGTGATGGAGAAAGAAATGGATAACTCCGAATTTACAATTGATAAGTTTGCACAAGAACTGGGCATGGGACGCACTGTCTTCTATCAAAAGTTGAAAGCCGTCATCGGGCTCTCTCCTGTAGATTTTATCCGCGAAATGCGTATCAAACGGGCTAAGCAACTGATCGATAGTGGTGAATACAATATCTCTACGATGGCTTATATGACAGGTTTCAATGACCCGAAATATTTCAGCAAGTGTTTTAAAAAACAGATGGGGATGTCACCGTCTGAATATAATAGAAAAAGGAACATTAAATCATAAGAAATCAAGAGCTTGTAATCTTCCAACGCTTTTAGTTCAACAATTTATTAACTTGCAAACAATAAAGGGTGTATTGATATATAAACTCAACACACCCTTCTTTCAATAAATATCTAATAAAATCTCACGACTTCATATTGGTACTGTCAAGGCATTACCGTCTCAGCCCATCTCGGATCACCAATGCCAAGCGTGTAAATTTCGTGATTACGAACTGCATCAGTATTCTTGTAATAAAGACCGTCGAGATTGTCAACTTCGTGCATATCCGGATCTGGGCTTATATGTGGTGGATTCGGATTTACCATTAAGTCAATTGGCGAAATTCCAGTGTTACCCAGATGAACTTCCAATTCTGCCTTACCTGGGAGATTATATGCAGCCCAGTAACCGGCACTATTCTTGCTGGCACTGAAAGCTGATGATGAGAAAATGCTTCCGCTAGTCAGATTCGTATTCGTTGAGTAGTTCTTTTCGATATCGAATGTGATTTCACCGGAACCGTTAATCTGACGAATATCCATGCCTTCCATGTACAAGTTACGATCATCACCATCTTTCTTTGTCAAAATGAAGAGGTTCTTCTTCACCGTAATCTTACTTCCACCCGGAAGGTAACGCAGATCGAATATCTTACGACCGGAAGAACGGGTACTGTAGTTTACAAACGTATTGTTTTCTAACGTTATGTTGTATTGGATATTGCTAGCCCATGAAAAATCCTTCCCATTATCGGTGAAGAAACAGGTACGCGGAGAGTCATAGAACGTATTGTTACGGAAGATCATGTTTTCATAAATATTAGACTTAGCATGCTTCCCATCACCGGCAATCCATGCATATCCACGGCCAGAATTGTCATAATAGCCGCAATTATAGAACAAGCAGTCTTCAACGAGGAATTTTTCAAAGTTCTTACGATTACTACCTTGCACACGAACGAAACCACGAATCATGCGTTGGAAAGTACAGTCTCTCAATTCAAACGATTGAAGGGTGACAGCCATACCATTAGAATACATATTAATGAAGTAGTTACCTGTAACAGTGCCATCCCCATAATTTGTGGCTAACGGGCAATCAAAATCAATGCCTTCGAAGATAAGCGACTTAATATTGATACCACCAAGCTCGCCCGATTGTGGCTGACGACCAAACATAAAGTTCATTGCCTGACAGACTCCATTAACTGTAGACATACCGTTCATTAACACTTTGGCTCGACCGGTACCCGCTTTAGTACGGAGAGTCAAACCTTTACACAATGACACGTTAGTTGCAAAATAGTAAGTCTTTCCACCTTCCAGCTCAAAAATGGTACCTTCAGCCAGTGATGCATCACTGTTGTAATTCGATAAGATGGTATCAAGACGCGAAGCATTATAAGTCGTTGCTCCCGGAATGGTGTCGTTGGGGTCACAGATATGTTCTATAAGAATAGGATCTCCAGGCTCACCATCCATACGGATAACGCAGGTGTTATAAATAGCATCCCAATGAACAGGAATATTTTTATTCTCTGCATTGATTACGTACACACTATTTTCTTGCAAACCATCCACGTCGATGTAGCCACGTTCAAAATCGGTGGAAGTAATCGTATAATTTTTCCATTTCTCGGGCACGGTTGCATCAGGATTAGTAGGAGATGCCTCAACTGAAATCGTTTGCATCACGAAATTTCCATTTCCATCTATTTCAAAATTGGTTTCGAAAGTACCGTCGTCACCTGATGTAGCATAAGCACGATCAATATTGATACGCAAGGTGGTCTTAGTAACTTCATTCACTACAATTACCTCGGGAACATTGTATCGGGCCCCGGTTTCAATCCCCAGATAATCAGCCCATTGACGCCCATTTCCATAACCATACCACTTAGAGTGGTAACCTTCACCTTTTTTAGAAAGAGTTCGAATGGCAAAACGATACTCGGTACTGTATTGAAGGTCTTTTATCAAAAGATCTGTCACATCGGAACCAACAATCGTATCAAGCAAAATATAAGCAGCATTTTCCCAATCTTTAGCTAAACCTGAAGAAACATTGGGTTGCAAAGCCATCTTAATCTCGTAGCCGGCACAATCTTTCACTCCATACCAGTAAAGCTGGATATCATTCAGATCAACAGCCTGACATCTATACGGATCAGAGTCTCCCTTACCCGTATTGTCATCTTTACGGAACATTGTCATGAACTCTCTTTCAGAAGAGTAACCATCGCTGCTCACCACCTCATCATCCTTACAAGAAAAGGTTGACACGGAAAAGAGAAGCATTAGTATATAAAATAAATTATTTTTCATATTGTCTTATTTTCAATTGGATTATTTGGTATAACCATAATAGTTCTCATACACGCCGGCACTACGCTGAATCGCTGCATTCGGATAAGGGAGAATGTAACGCACTACCGGTAGGTTTGTAGGCCCTGTTTGCGTATATGTTTCACCATCTTTCACAAGATAGATATTACCTCCGCGGTCGCCACGTATAAAACCGTAAAATGAGAAGAGACATTGGTCTTTCGGACATCCGTCTGTATCATTCCACCATCCGTAATAGTCTCCTGTTGTCCAGTCCGAGCCCGGATATTTTTCAGACTTGTATGGATTGTAAAGTTCCAGTACATCCAATACGGTATTGGGATATGCATTTACATCATTCAGATTACTGATAATTCTGTAATAAATTGTATAAGGCAGATAGAGTTCCAGGTAACCGGGCTTACCGTCGTATTGTTCCACTGCTTCAATATGATCAGAGGTTCCTGCTGCATTTTCGGCCACTGCATAGTAACGTAAAAAACTATAGTAAAGCACTTCGCCATATAAATTATTACGAACCAAGTCTTTCCAACGCATGTTTTCACCACAGAATTCCCACTTGCGCTCGTTAAGGACAGCTTTTAAGAAGTCTTCTTTAGAACCGGAAACAGAGGCTATATAAGTGTCCACCTTGCTAACATCGGTAAATGCCCGGGCGCGTACCTGACGAAGAGCTTCAATCGCTTTTGCACCATTAGCACCGCTTACACCATCTTCCAGCTCGTTAACAGTTTCAGCATACATCAAGAGCACATCAGCATAGCGCATATAAGGATAATTTACGCCTGTATTGCCACTGCTGGCAACACCCATAGCGCTACCTGAACTTGCCCAGAACTTAGACCATTTGTTATTGAATACCGTGTAGTCAGTGAGGATTGTTGGAGTACCGTCATACAGATAATACCACATACCGTTCACATAGTCACGACGGGCATCTTCATCGTCAAATGAATAACGATAGAAAGCATTTAGACGGGCACCACCGTCACTTTTACCCCAAATATTCTTGCCTGAAGTTGCACCTTCATAGTTCTCACCTTTAGGTCCCTGAATGTAGCCAATATTACCGGTTGAGTTCTTTGCGAACGGGATCTCGAAAATGGGATCATCGTTACTGTTTACAATGTAGTTACACTCATTAATGAATACTTGGCGATAAGAGAGTGTCAAAGAGTGAGTGCCGGAAGAAATAACAGAATCGCAATACGCTTGAGCTACTCTGTAATAATCTTGATAGCTAGTTGGACGTTGCATAGTGCCATAACTGGCAGGATTATCCTTGTCAGGATGAAGTGAATAACCACCACAGGTTAAAGCCATGCGGGCAATCATCGCCCAACAGAATTCTTTGGATACACGCTCCACACCATCACTCAAATCTTGAGCGAATGACATGTAGGGAGCAATACCTTTCAAGTCGTCAATCAAAGTCTTGTAAATCTCTTCACGATCTTCAACAGGCATCACAAAGTCTTCTACCTCGTAATTGGGAGTTAAAGAGAAAGGGATATCACCAAACATCACAATCAGATCATGATAGAACATGGCACGAATCACTTTTGCTTCTCCCAATTGTTGCATCAGTTCTGCATCATCTTTGCTAAAAAGAGGGCTGTTCTCTAAACCATAAATAAAATCATTGGCATACTCCACGCCTTGGTAAGCTGCCGTCCAATATTTATTGATATCTCCCCCTAGACTGTTACAGTCAAAACGCCGATAGCTGTTATCTGTTGCCACTTCACTAGTCGATATTGACATATCCACATCACTATTTAAACAGAAAGTGCTTAAATAAGCGCTACCATAGGTGTTTCCATTCAATAGCTGTGCGTAAACACCATTCAAAGCACGATTGATTTCGGTCTTCTCGCTGAAAACATAATCGGTGTCATACTTCGAGATGGCATCTACCTTCAAGAAATCGTTGCATGAAGAGAAAACAACCGCAACCAGACCAGCGATAAGAATATTTTTAATTTTCATATATAATCAGTTTTTATGTATTAGAAAGTAATATTTGCTCCAAACACGAAACTGCGGCTACGCGGATAACGATTGTAGTCCATACCGCATGTCAAGCCGGTTTGCACGTCAACTTCAGGATCGTAACCTGAGTAACCGGTAATAATGAAGAGATTAGAACCACTGACATAAAGACGCAATTTTGACATACCCCATTTATTAGATAGCGACTTAGGCAAGGTGTAGCCCAGAGTGATATCTTGGCAACGAAGAAAGGAACCATCTTCGATGAAGTAAGAATGGGTAACCTTATTGGTGACGTCAGTAGGATTCCATAATGTTTTACCGGCATTCAACTCTTTATAACCCTCTACTGAGTTTTCAAGATAAGTGTTCTTATACATACATTCACCATCTTCGCGCACATAAGTCCAACGGTTATTAAACTTAGTAAGTACGTTAAAGAAATTATTGCTGTTGCCTTCTGAGGAAGATAGTTGATAAGCAGTAGCATTGTTCACGTCGAAATCATACATATAGTTGAAATTGGCTGTGAAATCAAAGTTTTTCCATTGTCCGCTCAAACCGAAACCTCCTTGGAATTTAGGATTCGTATTACCAATCACAGTACGATCATCTTCCGTAATTTGGCCATCAGGTATACCGTCTGGTCCGCTGATATCTCTTAATTTGATTTTCCCCGGAAGAGTAGCCACACCGGAGTTACTATCATTGAACACATTATTAACAATCGTACCTTCCTTGGGAACGGCCAACAGGTTTTGATTAGGGTCAAAATCAAATTCATCGAAACTATAGAGGCCATCATAAACAAACCCATAGATCAAACCTACCTGATCACCTACTTTCAAACAATAGTCGTTATAACTTGATTTCCAGCGGTCGTTTTGATCCCAGATCACGTCATCCGTATCATTCAGCTTGTCCACTTTCATTTTATTGAAACCTAACGTAAAGTTACCACTCAATACATAGTCTCTACCACGAAGAATGTCTCCATTAATAGTGAGTTCGAAACCCTTATTGGTAACCTGACCGATATTTTGCATCTGCTGAATATAACCGGTTGTTGAAGGAATGTCCGACTTGTAAAGCAAATCTTTAGTTGTATTCCAATAAACTTCCGGAGTAATGGTCAGACGGTCGTTGAACAAAGCCAAGTCAAAGGCTAAGTTTCGAGTCAGGGTCGTTTCCCATTTAATTTTTGTGTTAGGGAAAGTACTCCCCCCCGCACTTCCATACCATTTCTCACCGTTCTCAGTAGCTTCACCAAAACCCGGACCACCGGTCGTATTTACCGCGTAAAGATAACGCCACATGTCATTATCAATTCGGTTGTTTCCTGCCATACCGATAGCTGCGCGTAGTTTTAGATTACTGATAACGGGATTGTTTTCCAGAAAACCTTCTTTGGATAAAACCCAGGCACCCGAAATTGAAGGAAAATATCCCCACTGCTCGCCCGGAGCGAATTTCGTGGAACCATCCGCACGGAACGTAATCGAAGCCAGGTATTTATGATTGTAGTTATAGCTGGTCTGACCAAAAAAAGAGGCGGTGCGTTCAGGAGTGGAAAGGGATGAAGTTGATTCCCACGGCGTTCCCAGTCCCATGTTGTTGAGTGCTCTTTCAGCAGAGATGCTACGGGGGAAATAACGGTTTTTCATATAGCTCTCCTTCGTCCGACTGTGCTGAATTTCTTGTCCCAACAAGAAAGAAAAATTATGCAAATGATCGATATCGAAACCATAAGAAGCCGTATTAGTCCAAGTATATTTTTCTGTACGCTTGTTTGTAATGGCTGCTACAGGTAACTTTTGATTAGCTTGGCCTTCATCGGTCATGGCCCCATAAAAACGATTTTCATCGTTGAATGAAAGAAAGTGGGCAACTTCAGTACGCAAAGTCAAACCCTCTATAGGTGTCCAATCTAAACTAAACTGATTCGTATAGGCATAGGAATGCTTCTTCAGGGTATTTTGATCAATGTCACTCTTCGGGTTAGTGTACTCGAAGACAGCTTCATCATCCGGATCAACTGTTTCAGGATCCCAAAAAGCAAACTCGCGTAAACCGTTGGTCGGGCGATAGCGGAGCACGTCAATGATCCCACCACTACCAATCTTATCGCCACCGGCTCCGGTGTCGCGACGGAAAGTGAGTTTCGGATTAAGTGTCAGGGTCAAATTCTTAGTAAGTTGCATATTCATCTTGATGTTAAGGTTCGTACGACGAACTCCTGACGCCATGATAATACCTTTATCTTCAGAATTGGTAAGAGATGCGTTAAAGCGGAACTTTTCGTTACCTCCTCCTACAGTAAAATTGGTTGAGTAGTTAAACGGAGTTTCACTCATAACTTCGTCTTGCCAATCGTGTGTTGTAGCACGCTGATAAATGTCGAGGTCAAGCGGGTTGCCGAAATTGGCACGATAATACTTTGCGTTCGAACTCCGGGTACCGTTTGCTGCAGCCCAATCATACTGATAACGTACGAAATCGTATGTGTTCATCAAGTCGAGTTTCTTAGCCAATTTACTGACTGAAACCTGGGTATTGAGACTGACCTGGATTTTACCCTGCTGAGCCGATTTAGTCGTTACGACAACTACTCCGTTACCTCCCTTTGCTCCATAAATAGCAGTCAGAGAGGCATCCTTCAATACGTCGATAGATGCGATATCCGTCGGCGGAATGTCACTAATGTTATCTGTCTGAAAACCATCTACAATATAGAGTGGATCATTACTTTGGGTCACGGACGTCCCTCCACGTACACGAATATTAATCTCTGCACCCGGAGCACCGTCAACAGTTGTCACCTGCACACCGGCAATCTTTCCCTGTAAAGCAACGGCTGCTGAAGTCACCGGCACGGCTGCCAGTTTAACACCCGAAATAGAACCGACCGAACCAGTCAAATCCTTACGAGCTCTGCTGCCATAACCAATTACGACAACTTCATCAAGTGCCTTTGAGTCATCTTTCAAGACAACCTTTAGCTCTTTTCCGACAATAGCGTCCACTTCCTGAGTCTCCATGCCGATATAAGAGATGACGATTTTTTTCCCTCTACCGACACTAATAGAAAACCGTCCATCCAAATCGGTAATCGTGCCGTTTGATTTATTGCCTTTTTCCACTACGGAAGCTCCAATAATCGGCTCGTCTTGCGAGTCAACTACTGCACCTTTTACCGTAATGTTTTGAGCAACTACTCCCACGGGTAGCATTAGCAAAAGAGCTAATAATAGGAGTAATCTGCCTCTCTTTTTTTCATTTTTTTGTTTCATGATAGCATTACTTTGGGTTAAACAATATATTATTTCAGTTATTAAAATTTGCCATATTCGTCTCACACCAGACCATTCATATACATCGCCTGATTAGTATAACCTTTATTACCTACACGAAAACAGAGATAACAAACAATGGCATTACCGACATTGATTGTAACTGGTTAGTATTGGCTACAGCCTCTACCCATAATAAGTTTAATATCCAGATGTAATATTTGCTCCTGAACAGGAGTCTAGAATTGATCTTCCGTTTTGTCATAGTACTTTAAGGTTATTCTCCAACGCAAAAGTAGGTCGACAAAAGCAAAAGAAAGGGGAATATTTATCGGAAAAGGTGTATTGCGGACGCAAAGATCTTATATACCTGCCACTTAGTTGCATTAAGCAACATCCCTAACAGGCTGAGCATAAAAAGCATACATATCATTTACCCTAAAAAGTGACTTTCAAAATCCGGTCAAATGAATGATTCATCGATGTTTGGTAACTAGAGGTTCAGAATAAATGTTTTTTAATCCATAACATCAATCCATATTCCGTATCGTCAGAAGTCCAATGCTCATTAATCGGTGTAATCAGAGACTCTTTCTGACAATTCAATATATTATAGACAATATAACTCGTAGTAGGAGGACATGTATTATCATTATATCCCCAGGTTATAAAAGTCGGAACCTTTATCTGTCTGGCAAAATTCACCACATCATAATAGGCCATTGTTTTGATCTTATCCGGTGTGTCCATATCTACCGAATTAGTAAAAAAGTGAGGATACCCTCCTGCCCGATTGGCCTTATAGCCTGCCATATCACTCAAAGCCGGATGATTGGCCACACAAGCTGTAACCCGTTTATCCAGACCGGCAGTTATGAGAGAAAGAGCCCCGCCCTGACTTCCCCCTTGTGTAATGACATTTTTACCATCCCACTGGGGTAGTGAAGTGAGGAAATCAAGACTACGCACACACGCCAGATAAACCCGCTTCATATAATAATTGTCGCGACTATCTAATCCATTACTCAAATAGCCATTCTCCCTACCATTAAAAGCTTCACTTATTTCCTGAAATGTTTCTGCATCTATCTCCGGATTCAGTCCATGAATTTCTATCTCCAGACGGATCAAGCCATTTTCTGCATAATATTTTCTTTTCATAGGCTCCTTGATCGTTTTGATTCCGGCACCCGGAGGGCATAGTACAACAGGAAAAGATCCTTTAGCTTTCGGCATGGTGAGATAACCGTATATACTTTGCCCGCGACTGTTCAATTGAAGTTTAATTAGATAGCAATCTATCTCATCCGTACAATATTTATCCACTTTCTTTTGCGTATATTGCAACGGAAATTTCGCGGCTTCAGCCTTCGCATTCTCCCAAAAATCAATAAAATCAGCAGGCATCTTGGTATAAGGCTTTAGTTTTTCCACCGAAAATCCCACTTTCACGTGATGCATATATTTTTTGCCATCCAGAATAGCTGTCAGTCTACAATCACGAAATCCCGGTTCTTTCATCGTTCCCACAGAAACAAAAGCCCGCCCGTCTTTCAGTTTCACAGAACCATGAGCATCAGTCGGCATCATGTCACCACCCAGTTCATAATTTACCGTTATTCCATCCTGAGGAATTCCATATTTATAGAATTCAACCTCTACGATCGCTTCTTCACCTGTTTTATATAGCCAGTTGGCATGGTTAGGCACCGTCACCCATAGCACATCGCTGCGATAAGGATAATTTTCGGCCGCTATAAAAAGAAAAGGCAACCAGATAAGGAGCATAAAAAAGCCACATTTTAGTTTCATCATATTCTAAAGAAATAAAAAAATAAGAGAAAGATACTTTTTCCATCAACAAATATAAACCAAAATAAATTATTTCCAAAACATGAATATTATTATCTTTCTCTTATCCATCATTAGTCTTCCTCTACAAACTACAGGTAAGTTTATTTTTTCATCAACAGATCTTTTTCTATTTGTGATGAGAGGTCTGCCAAATGAGATTTCGTCATACTATCTGTTACCTTTGGAGCGGCACTAAGTGCTTTCAGGCGAATAGCAAGCAGTTGTTGATGCATAATAGAGTGCGCATCCGTATGCTCATATTTAGAATTATTTACAACCTCAATAAGTTTTTTCACAAACTGCTGCTGCAGGTAGCGACGGAAAGAAGAAATTTTACTTCCGGCATTGAGCTCGGAAAAAATCATCTGACTCAAATCGGCAAAATAATCATAGGCCTTATAATTATCCTTCGATTCCCGTTCGTACTGAACCATCCGATTCAAAGTTTCGGGTGAAACAAGCGGATTTCTTTCTGTTTGAAATAGTTTATCAACCAAATCACGAAGGTATTTTTCAGGATCACCGTTGAATTTATAAACATAGCTTTCACTCACGAGCCATAATGGTTCTGTGAAAAACTCTTTGTTCAGGAAATCCAAAGCCGATTTTTGAGTGGTCTTCTCTACAGCACTGTAGACTTTTCCTGCTTCTCCGATCGTTTTATAATTGCGGTACACTCCTCCGATGTTCGCACTAACATGCCCCAGATAGCGTCCGAATTGAGTAACAAGTCCTTCGTAAACCCGCTCTAAGTTCGTGTTCAAGTCGCCTTCCTCATACGTCCATTGCGGCAGCACCTTGACTTCACGCTTCAGATTCATGATGCCATATTCACTGGCCTTTATTGCGTTATCGCCCAAATCTTCACTCTGACTGCGAGGATCTGTCCAACAAGCACCGGAGTCATAAATCGGTTCGTAAGTACCAAACCACAGACGATGATTCTCCCCTACCCGTTTGATAATTTCTTTACTCATCGTCAGTCGATCTTGTTCATCATCTTCATTATTTATGCTAGGTTTATATCCCCATTCGATGGCCCATTTGTCGTAATCTCCTATGCGGGGATAAATTCCTTCTTTTGTAATGCTATCACCGGGTTGTGCCACGTAGTTAAATCGAGCGTAATCCATGATGGAAGGGGTATGTCCATGTGCTTCCACAAAATGTTTATCTCGCAATTTCTCAACCGCCACAGTACTGCTGGAACCCATATTGTGCCGCAAGCCAAGTGTATGTCCCACCTCGTGTGAAGAAACGAAGCGGATCAAATCCCCCATCAGTTCTTCGTCGAAAACCTCTTTTTGTGCACGTTCGTCAATGCATCCGGCCTGTATCATGTACCAGTCGTGCACCAGCTGCATTACGTTATGATACCAACAGATGTGACTCTCGATAATTTCACCACTGCGAGGATCGTGCACTTGCGGGCCATAGGCATTCTCAATAGGAGAAGCCAGGTAACGGATAACAGAATAACGAGCATCTTCCATGCTCATAGTCGAATCGTTCTCCGGCCATTCTTTGGCCATGATGGCATTTTTGAAACCCGCCTGTTCAAAAGCTCCTGTCCAATCATTCACACCGGCAATCAGATACTTACGCCATTGCTTCGGAGTGGCAGGATCAATATAAAACACAATCGGCTTCTGAGGTTCCACCAGTTCACCACGTTTCATCTTTTCCACATCTTCAGGCTTAGGTTCCAGCCGCCAGCGGGTAATGAATTCTTTCTTTCTGACATGCTGCTGCTCATCAGCATAATAGGTGTACTTATCGGTAAAGTAACCCACACGTGGATCAGCCAAACGCCTCTGCATAGGGGTTTCGGGTAGCAATACAAACGAAGTGTTTAGCTCGTAAGTCACAAAGCCCGTACTTTGCCCCGCTATCAATGAAGTCGTTTTAGAGGGAGCACCGGGAGCATTATCCGTTTGATTATACGTATACGTCTTCACGCTGCGTACTTCCGTATTGATAGGATACGTGTGTATACCGGTGATAAAGGAACGATCAGCTACCAAACCGCCTAAGTTGAAACGCTTTTTAAATTCACCGGGCAAGGAAACAGCAAATGTTTCGTCTCCAAAGAATTTAGTGACGTTGACACGGTATCGTCCGTTTTCGGATGATTCAATTTTGAATGCCCCGATAATAGGATCTCCCGCACTAATCGCAACCGCCTTGCTAATTTCATCTTTCTCATCTGCCGAAGCATCAAGAATGAGAGCCTTGAGAAGCAGTTTGTTATCCACCGTTTTCTCCCAATAAGTGGTTTGATTATTGGCCATTTCACCCCCATAGATAGCACCGCTCACGGGCGTGGAAGTGTAACGGGTCACCGTTTGCACCAGGCGTCCCAACAAAGAATCGGGAACTTCCAAATACCAGTCTGTTTCTGATTTTGAGACAGTAAACAGCCCCTCTTTCACTACAACCGGAGTTGTTGTTTTAGGTGCCTCTTTTTTATCCTTATCCTTATCCTTTTTCTTTGCATAAATGCCCGGCGTAACCAGCATACATGCCATCACTAACATTAGTATTTTCTTCATTCTTTTATGGTTGTATTATTCTCTATATCATCCAGGAAGCGGAATACCTCTGAATAGAAACGAAGACTATTGTACTTACCTTTTATGCCATGTCCCAACCCTTCGAATTCGATGTATCGATGGGGCAAGTTAAGTTGTGTCAGCATCCTGTCCATCAGACGAGAACCTTCAATATCTACCCGATTATCATGGTTACCGTGACAAAGCAAGAGAGAACCTGTCAGCTTTTCTGCATGATAAAGCGGAGAGCGGTCAATCAACTTCGCTTTGTCCTTTACCGGATCTCCGGCTTCGAGATAAGTCCAGTCGGGAATATTGGAATGGGTATGCTGATAAATGATGTCGCAGAAACCGGCGGTCTCCACACCGAAACCGAAAGGAAAACTAGCAGTGTGTCCGTTTACTTCTCCGGGAAATGTCATCAGGCGCATTGTAGCATATCCGCCGTGGCTCACCCCGAAACATCCGACATGATTCGCCGGTATGTTCAGTTTTTCAGAGATATATTTGGCACAGTAGATAATGTCTATTATTTCATTGCCTCCCAAATCGCCATCGTTCATCGCAGCAAATTCACGTCCGAACCCTGCATTTCCCCGAGATGAAACACTAAGGACATAGATTCCCGCCTTGTTGTAAATTTGATATTCACTATCGTAGCGGTTATCTCCTCCGTAGAAAGATTCGAGCATGACTAATCCCTTGCCTTCCGGTAACGGATTTTTAGGTTTGAATAAATAAGCATGTAGCAAGCGAGGTTTACCTGTAGCCGGATCCACATCGAAAGTAGGGATGGATAGACGTTCCACATTGCTTTGCACCAGTTCCTTTTTTATCGCCTCCGGAAGATCGAACAACGTAGACGTTTTCATCTCTTTCTTACCCACAAAAACATCCTGCACTTGTACAAGCGTTGTCACGTTGTTGGCAATCACGCGTACCTTATTTCCGGCCACAGAACCAATGGAATAAGCCATGTCCGAAGATTGCTTGTAGAGGATAGAGCAGTTTTTTACATTCATCAGCATCATGCTAGTAGCCACAGGAGTGCTCGTCAGTCCGAAAAGATATTTCTGTTTGCCAATAGTCAGAAAGCGGGCATCTTCAATATCTTCTTTGAAATATGTCATCTGCTTTACTTCTTTGGTGTTCACATTGAAGCGATAGAGATTTCTGTAGCCATCCTGATCAGAATAAAAGAAACACTCATCGTTTGATATCCAGTCGTCCATAACATCCGTACCTGCATAGCTACCATACTTTGTGGAATCGGTAAGCAACGTACGTTCTTTTGTTTTCAGGTCAATATAGAGCATGTTTGTGTAGCGGCGATCTGCATCTTTCAGGGCAACAAGCATCAAGCCGCTACCGTCGGGACGCCATCCGATATTACCCCACGTATATCTAAAGTCAGCTTTATCCGTATTTAACAACTCATCTTTCAGCGTTTTCAGATCCAACACGTGCAGTTCATCCAGACGGGCTTCGTTTTGTCCCATGCGGCTCACATAAGCTATCTTGGTATGTTCGGGATTAAAATCCCAAGCATAAATATAAGGCACATCGGTCAGCTTCTCAGGTTTACCCGGCCCTTCCAATTTACTGCGATAAATATTGATAATCTCTTCATTCTTCTCATCTCCAATCCAGTACATATAGCCATCAGCCGAATTATAATGAGGGTCCCAACAGTTTTTCTTGGATAAATCCCCTTGAATAGCCGGCTTACCCTGATCAAGAGTGCTGTGCCCGTCCAAAGGGATCCACTGTAAATGAGTTTGCTCACCGCTACTCTGAAAGAACAGCTTGCTACCATCTTTACTCATTGAGAATTGTGAATAAGGAAATGCCTCAAAAAAAGGAGCGATATCTACTTTTCGATCTTGAAATTTAAGCTCAAAACTCTTATTGTCTTGTGCAAAAACTGACGACCACAAGGTCGTGGTCGTCAGTATAATATAAATATATTTGCTAATCATAATTGCTATTTTTTATTTAGCCCAATAGTCATTTTGTCCACTATTATAGTTAGCGTCATCTTTATAATAAGGATTATAAAGCAATTCATCATCAGGAATAGGATACATCATGCGCGGGCTGTTTGCAGGCAACGTCAATACAGAACTCCATTGATCTTCACCAACACGCTCAAGGGGTTTTTGCAAACGCTTCAAATCTGTCAGAGCAAACCCTTCACCATAAAGTTCACGACGGCGTTCCTTCCATATCTCATCAATGTCAATACTTGTTGAGACCGAGCCATTACGTTGCGTCTGCAATGCATTCAAAACATCCAATGCAGTGTCCGAATCTCCCAACATGTATTCCGCTTCAGCCTCTATCAGATAAGCCTCGGCAATACGTGCCATTGGATAATCAGCTATACCCAACGAGCTTTTGTTATTAAACTTGGCAGTGAAATAACCGTCGGTTGACGCAATGTAAAATGGAAACAAAGCACGACAATCGGTGAAGATATCATTGGCATCTTTCGCAAAGATATCCACGAATGATTTGCTAAATCTCACAGTACTGTAACCTGTTTTGTAGTCCGTACCATTGGTAGCAAGATAAGTTGTACGATCAGAAACCGATGATCCGGGTACTTGCGTTCCATAAGCAGCCGTACCAAAGGTGGCACTGGAACTCATTGCTGTAGCCGCATGATAAAATGACGGAATTGATGCATAAATATTGGTGGACTCAGAGTCAAACTCAAACCCCCATAACCATTCCGTATTAGCTGTCATGAAGCCACTTTGATATTCGGCAACACTCATCAAATTACTACCGTCAAAGGTGCTGCTTGCCGCAATCTTAGCATATCTGGACGCATTGGTATAATCGCTCATTTCAAGATAGATACGAGCCAAGAACAACGCCGCACTCTTCTGATTCAGATAATAATTGCTCGTCGCAGTACCATTCTCATAAAGGTATTCAAAGTCACTTATGATTTGCGCCAAAGAAGTCTTCAGGTCCGAACGGGGAACATCCTCAGTTGCATCTGCTGAAGCTTGTGTCAGGCGAAGGAATAATCCCTTACCACTATCACCCCCATCAGTAGCATTATTATAAGCCGGACAAAATAAGTGATAAAGATTCATGAAATTCCATGCACGGATTCCATGAGCTTGCGCTACGATATCTTCACAGCCACTTGGTAATTCGTTATTAATAAGCAAATTACAAGCAGTAATAGCACGATACGCGCGAGCCCATAAATAAGGAGCATAAGCACTCCACCATCCGTCAACAATCTTCGGATATTGCACATAATTATAAGAGTACATGTTCCACTTGTATGTGGAGAAGCCATATTCACCACTCGAAATCATCTCATCATTTCCCATAACATCCAAACCTATTTGTCCGATTGTCAGGTAAGTATAATATCCAGTCTGATCATAAGCTCCCATCAGTACCGTATTAGCCGCTTCGTAAGATTCAATGGCCGTCTCGTTTGAAAGAGACGTTGTCGGATCTTGGCTCAGGTCATCACTTGAACAAGCTCCTAAAACAGCTGTTACCGCTGCCAAAATTAGATATTTCGTTTTCATTATATTGCTCTTTTAGATTAGAATGTGAAATTTACGCCAAACGTACAAGAACGGCCTGTTGCAGCAGCCGGATATTTACTGTAACCCTGTACCCCAAAGATATCAATATCGTCGTATCCCTTCCAGTCATCTTTAAACAATGTAAATACATTATCGGCACTGGCAAACACTTTACACCCATTCACTATTTTTGAGAAATGGCCTAAATTAGTTGGTAACGTATAGCTCAGAGTAACATTCTTTAGTCGAACGTTAGTCGCATCAAACAGGTAGCGGCTTGACAAGCTGCTAGAGCTATTGGCATTATTAATCGAATATTTAGGAACATTCGTAACCTGTCCTGCTGTAGTCCACGCATTCAACGCGTCCTTGTGTAAGTTTACGCCCGAAGTAGTACCATCGTGCATGATAGTAGCATAAATGCCATCATACACCTTGCCACCCAAAGCATAACTGAAGTGAACACTCAGATCGAAATTTTTATAGGATACATTACTGCTCAAGCCACCATAAACGGTAGGAGTAGAACGCCCCTGGCGCTCGTATGTTGCTTCAGAATAACTTGAAGTAGTTGTACGATTTCCGTCAGAATCTACCGTATACCAAAGCGGACTTCCGTCAGATGAATCCACACCTGCCCAGGTAGGCATCCAGAATTCATACTGACTTCCTCCAACCGACCATATCTTAGAATAATCTGTTTGTTCAACATCATCATCTCCATACAAATCTTTTATTTTATCTTTGATAATCGAAGCATTCAATTCCACATTCCATTTCACAGGACCCTGTTTTAAGATATTGGCTCCCAAGACAAACTCAAAACCGGAGTTCTCTGTTTTGGCAGCATTCATGGTTACAGAAGATAAACCATTTTCTATTGACAACGGATAATCATAAAGAAGCCCGTCAGAAGTCTTTTTGAAATAATCCACAGAACCATAAAAGCGATCAAGGAATCCAAAATCAACACCAAAGTTGAACATCTTTTGTGATTCCCATGACAGATTTGCATTCGCCAATTGAGTCAAAATGGAACCACTGCTACCGTTGTATTTGTAACCGGCATCTACAGTCCACAAACCTTTGGAGGCATAACGATCAATGCCCGCTTTGTTTCCTGAAGTACCGTAACTCAAACGAACTTTCAACTGATCAAGCCAACTAACGTCTTTCAAGAAATTTTCTTGTTTCAATCTCCATGACAAACCTGCACTCCAGAAAGTTCCCCATTTCGTATCATCACCAAATACAGACGAGCCATCCGTTCTCAAGCTGAACGATGCATTGTATTTATCTGCGTACGAATATTCTGCACGGCCAAAATAAGAAATCAACACCTCCTTTGTGGTCTCTGAATTGGAAGAGAAAAAGTCGCTGGCAGCAGCCAGTTCCTGCATATCACCCAGAAGATCCTGACCACCGGCATAAAGGTATTCATAGTTGCTCTTCCAATACTCCATACCGGCCATCACATTTAAGTGATGCACATCGGCAAATGATTGGGTGTAATTCAGCGTATTGGTTGAAGTATACATCAAGTCAGTTGTCTGATATTTATCCAGGCGACCATTGTAAGCCACTCCATTACCATGTTCTTTGTTCCAGTAACGGTGTTCGGCTTCGTAGATAAAATCAGGTGAAAAGACTGTTTTAAATGTAAGCCCGTCATATAACTTGAGTTCGGCAAAAGCAGAAGCCATGAAGCGATAAATCTTCGAGCGATGCACATCATCATATGAAGTTGCCACCGGGTTAAAGTCTTTACTTACAGGGTTGGTATAATTGAATTGCCTGTTGCCATCTGCATCAAGAATGTACTCTCCGTCCGAGTCAACCTCATATACCGGTACGGCGTTTGGAAACTGAATGGAATTCATCATAGGACTGGCACCTGCCGAACCTGCAACCGTTGTATTTTGAATAGAGTAAGCAAAAGTACTGTTTAACCCTACTTTCAACCAACTGTTGGCCTGGGTTTGTATATTGGCTTTCCCTGAATAACGCTTGTAGCTGGAATTAGGAGAAAGACCGTCCTGATCCAAATAACCTAAAGAAAAGAAATGGGTACTTTTTTCCGTACCACCACTAATACTTGCCGTATAGTCTACCGTTCCGGCCGGTTTAAACGTTTCCTTCTGCCAGTCGGTATCTACTACAATTTTTGCTCCGTCAACCACATTGCCGCTTGCGTCCAACGGATAATCAACATTGTACGGGTTATGAGTTATTTGTCCCTGAGTCAATGAATTAGCAGTAAGATAGTCTTTACCGGCATTCATATATCCGGTAAACAAATGCTTGTAGTACTGACTCGAACTCATCATATCATATTTACCGGCCATTGACGTTCTGGTATATTTCATGTCCAAAGTCACCTTTGTTTTGCCTGCCTTACCGGTTTTCGTTGTAATCACAACCACACCATTGGCAGCACGCGATCCATAAAGAGCCGCTGCTGCTGCATCCTTCAACACCGTGATAGACTCAATATCAGTAGGATTTAATGATGCCAACAAGTTACTGCTTGAATCTGCATTATCTGCTACTTTTGAATATTCCTCATTAGTAGTAGCTACTCCGTCAATCACGATGAGTGGCTCGTTAGATGCCGATAACGAGCCTGCACCACGAATACGGAAAGAAGTACCCGATCCGGGTTGACCTGATTTAGAAACAACCTGAACACCCGCTATTTGTCCTGACAGTCCTTTATCAAAGGATGCCGTAGGCGTTTTCAATTTATCCCCGTTCAGCACCGTAGCAGATCCCGTAAAAGCTGATTTCTTCACTGTTCCATAGGCTACAACCATCACTTCGTCGAGCACTTTAGCGTCAGCCTCCAGAACGATTTTCAAATTTGCTTTAATCGGTACTTCCACACTTCGCATTCCTATAAAGGATATCACTAACGTTTTAGCCGAAGTCGGTACCGACATCAGACTAAACTTTCCATCCACATCAGTTATGGTACCTACTTTGGTACCTTTTACTAAGACCGAGGCTCCGGTAATAGGTTCGTTATCATCGGCACCGATAACCACACCTGTTACTCTCGATTGGGCCATTGCCAGACTCACCATAATAAACAGGCAAGCCATCAACAACATAATTTTCTTCATTCTCTCTTAAATTTTGGGTTTATACTGGATTTTCACTTGTGAACAGAAAAACCATTAAAGGCACCTATCCCTATAATTTGCGCTAAAAATAAAAGATAAGTGTAAGGCGAATAGTTTAAGTTATAATCAAAAGCACTCTTGTTTTCTTCGTTTATAACTTGTTTTTAGTTTATAATAAATGCAAAATTATAGTTTGTTTCCATATTTATTATGATTTCAAACTTTTGGTTTAAAACTTTCTTTTTTATGTTATATTTTTCAAAAAATAAGGGCCTAATACTTTCAATTAGAAATGATAATAAGATATTATTGTGTTATTTTGATATTAATCAAATAAAAAACAAATATACCAATAATAGGCGTTTTTAGTTTCATTATTTATAATAATACAGCATTTATATTACATAAATAAAAATAAAAGCAGAGAATATAGATCATCATGATATATTATAATGATTAATATAGTGTCATTATGACAATTAAATAAACATTTAAATAAGTTCTTCTAATCTTTCATACTGACTAGATACCATATAACTTTCATTTTTCATATCGCTATAAAGCTTTGATTCCGAAAAAAAAGTTAATGATACGATTGAAAGAATAAATGGCTTCAACCGGCCAAATAGTTCAGCACTTGCTGTAGAATACAATAAAGTAGATGCTTGACAAAAGAATATTAATAACTAACTTTGCAGGAAAAAATATGAAACGGAGAACTGCCATAAAATTAGGTGCTTTGTTAAGCGGTGCTTTAGCAATTCCGACTTTGATGAGTAATACCCTTCCACCGGCCGAGATAAATAAGAAACAGCCAAATTGTGGCTACGTTAAGATTAATGGGGATAAATTTGAACTTTACATTTTCTCAGATGGACATATGTTATTGGAAAATCCGCAACCCATCTTCGCGCCCCAAATTAATTCTACCACCTTCACTACAGAATTGGAGAGACTATATCTTGGAAGTAAAGGGATTGACTTAGCCATTAATATTATGGTTATCAAGATAAACAACAAAACCATATTGATAGACTCTGGAATGGGCAATCATTTTGGTGAAAGTCAAGGTTGGCTACTTGAAAATTTACAAAATGCAGGGATCAATGCGAATAGTATCACTGACATTTTGATTACCCATGCTCATCGAGACCATATTGGTGGACTTATTACCAAAAGCAATACAATTGTATATCCTAATGCGCAATATCATATAGCAAAAGCAGAATACGAATTTTGGATGTCTGAAAATCCTGATTTTTCAAAAAGCAAACTGACTGACGAACAGAAAAAAGGAACCATCGCATTTCCTAAGAAAATTTTAAATATTATAAAAGAAAAACTGAATGTATTTACCCCTGGAGATACTTTGTTCTCTTTCATAAATACAGAGTTGGCAGAAGGCCATACACCAGGCCACACTATTTTTACTATTTCATCCGAAGGAAAATCAATCAAGAATATAGTAGATACATTTCATTCACCTTTACTGATTACCAATCCTGAATGGGGTATAGAATTTGATATTGATTTTGAACAAGGCATTAAGACAAGAATGCAGATCTTGGAAGATTGTTATATCAACAAACGACTAGTTATGTCTTCTCATTTGCCGTGGCCGGGATTAGGTTACATTGATAAAAGGGAAAAATATTATTGGGTTCCGCTATATTATTCCACGCCGACTGAAATTAAATTGTAAAGTATAAAAAGGCTGTGACACCCTCATCAAACAAAAGCTGCGTTTCCATTTCGGTGAGCGTAGAGCCCTCAATAGCTGTAGAATGGGTTATCAGGGAGTAAAGGTAGTACTTGTCATAGTCTACTGATTGGTTAATGCCAAGCCTGATGAATTCACAGTTTTCGTTGGCCTGACGCATGGTAAAGAGCTTGACAGGAGAGTCGATTAGAAGAAAAGAATACTCTTTCACTGCTAATGAGTCTTTACCTCTATTTTGTGAAGCAGCATTAACAACTAAAACAAAAAATAAAAGTAATGTAATGTATGATCTTTTTTATCATGAATAATTTCGAATGTATATTTAGTCATGGTTCTTATTGTTTATCAGGTTTACCACCACTTTTGCCATGGTGTCTTTCTCCTCAGTACGACTTTCAGCAATCATCAGAGTCAGGGCAACTAGTGCTCCGTCGCTAATGCGTTTGCGCCCATCAGGGCTGTAAAGTATTCCGTTGTTCTGCATGAACCATAGGAATAACGTAGCTGCTATACGTTTGTTTCCATCACTGAAGGAATGATTTTTGGTAACTAAATAGAGTAACATTGCTGCTTTTTCCTCTATTGAAGGATAAAGTTCCACTCCTTCAAATGTTTGATATATTTGCCCGATAGAACTCTTGAATGAATGATCCTTTTCGTTGCCAAACCATTGGCTTGCACCAAATTTTTCTTTCAGCCGGTTAATAGCTTCCATTGCATTTTCGTAGGTGGCATGAAACTTTTCTTCGGGTGTGGTCTGCTCCACTTGCAGTTGCTGATAGTCGTAGCGGTCTAACGTGTCAAGAGCATAGGTATAATCAGTTACCACATTGATGAGTTGCTGACTGTCGTCAGAACTTAATGATGGTTGAACGTTGACTGTTCGCCCTAATATCTGTACTAGTTGGCATAATTCGTCATATCTCTTAGAGACAATGTTATTGTTTATGGCATACCCTTTTACAAGGTATTCTTTTAAAACAGTAGTTGCCCAACGACGAAAGGTTGTTGCATTTTTAGAGTTTACACGATAACCCACTGATATTATCATATCAAGATTATAAAATGGGATGCTACGTGTTACCTTGCGTTTGCCTTCATATCGAACCTGTGCATTTTTTGCACAAGTTGAAATCGCATCAAGTTCACCTGTTTTATAAATATTATTTATATGGCGAACAATAACAGTTCTATCAGTAGAAAACAATTCTGCCATTTGCGACTGCGAAAGCCACACTGTTTCGTTTTCCAGCTTGACATCGATAGCAGTCTGACCATCACTTGCCTTATATATTATGATTTTATCATTCAATTCCATAGTCTAACGTATTAAAAGTTCCAACGCTTCCCGTTTGCTCTGATTTAAATTAATCCTTCTCATGCTCCTCTTTCAGCATTGAATAATACAATCGGTCAACGTATTTACCATCTGTATAAAAGAAATCACGCAAAGTTCCTTCATACGCAAAATTACATTTTCTTATAACACCCTGCGAAGCTATATTTCCTTCTTTGTGGCAGACTTGTACTTTGTGGAAATTGACATGGTTAAAACAAAAATCCAGGATGGCCTTTATCGCTTCTGTTGCATAACCCTTGCGATGAAATTTGCTTCCTAAAGCATATTCTATCTCACTAAAATGGTTCTTATTGTCGACAAGAAAAATGGCAATCTGTCCGATGCATATACCGGACTCCTTTTCAATAATTGCCCAACGATAGTAATCTGAGTTCTTGTATGAGTTAATGTATTTATCTAATAGTTCTCTGACTTCTTCTTTTGTTACGTATACCGGTTCACTGTACAAGGACTGAATTTTTGGATCGCTAATCCAGTAGGCTAACATATCGTTATCGTCTGTGTACTGAAAGGGTCTTAGTGTAAGTCTCTCTGTATTGATGACTTTTGTTCCGCAGTGTTTTAGCATATCATCCAAAGTATAATAGTTAGCTTTCGGGGCAAAAACAAAACCGTTACCGAGTAATGCTTTGCAAGAAGCTATGTTGTCACTATCCGGCTGAACTATGATTTTAGCATGTGGGTGTTGTGTTTTTATGCGTTCAACCAGCAATCTGATTATTTGCTTGCCATAGCCTTTTCGCAGATAATCTTCTTCCCCGATAAAGTAGTCGATGCTGAATAATTCATGCGGCCGGTTTACAGTGTACCAATCTTCCTTAGCGGCAAAGCAGTCGTAATATTGCCCAAAGCCAATAGGGTGGTTTTCTTCTTGTGCAATGAAATGGTTGAGAAAGCTAAAGCTGTCTTTTCTTTCTTTGATTTCATTTAGCCATTCATCGGCATCGCTATACCACTTCAACACGTGTTCTTTGTTTAACCAGCAGGCTAGTTGCCGGATGTCGCTATCTTGAACGGGAACTAATTTTAATTTTTCCATATGGATCTTGTTGTATTTTTAATATGAGCTGTTTACAACAGCTCTATCAACCAAGAGAAAGTAGTTGATAGACAGCTTACTTTATTTTAAAAATTTCATCGAACTCACGTTAACTAGGGATATGAACGACTTTTATTTCTTCTTCAAAAAGTCACCATCAACAATGAGTACCTTTACCCCATCTTTGGTATGCGAGCGGTGCGAACTTAATTCATCCGAGACGATATAGGTCATGCCCTTTCTTAGGATAAATTCCTCCCCACTTTCTAGTTCACTCACAAGTTCCCCCTCTAAGCAATGCAAGATATGCCCTTTCCGGCACCAATGATTGGCCAGATATCCTTTTGAATATTCAACGATTCTCACTCTTAACCCTTCAAATTGAAGAGTTTGCCATGTTGCCGTCCCATTTTCTCCTGCATATTCTACTTTAGGAATTAAATCCCAATCGATCGTTTGAAAAGGGATATTTTTTTTTATTTTCCATAATGACCAATTTATAAGCATCACTAATAACTTTGTACTACAAAAGTAACAAAAATAATCAATACTGTTATCGCTAAATATAATTCGATTTAAGACTATACATTTGAAAGCGTTGCATTCTTAGAGTTGGTACGGTAATCGACAAAAAGTGCCAGTAATTAAGACCTTCGATGCACCAATCGACTTTAATCGGCTCAAATAATTCTTTTTTATAGCTCAAAAGAATATAAATTGAGCTGAATTCATTAGCTTTGTGAGCTAAATATATACTATATGGAACAAGAGATACTTCATTTCATTCAGTTACATCCATCATGCATCATGCTCTTAATAGTTTGTATTATCCAATAAACGACGCATTTACATGAACACTTGTTTTATAGGCATATCAAACGTTGAAATAATACAAACTAAATTATAACGAGTGCTTACATTCAAATATTTTATATCAATTTGGTAACAGAAATATGTCCCCAATTGCCATTATTATTTATATTCTCTTACGCGAGCCCAATTTCTATCTTGAATATCATATTCATATTCTTTGTTCTCATTAAATATGAAAAATGAGAATTTATTCAGCTCATGCCAATATTGTATAGAAGCATAATCCTTCTCTAAATCAGTACACAAATAAAAGTTCACTATACTTTGTTCTCCTGATAATTTATTTGCATTTACAACATCCAACATCTGCTCATGTGACAAATATTTATTCGTTATATAATTAACATAAAACTTCTTTTCCTCATCTTCCTTTATATTTATACCATCAATACTAAAAAAGTCTCCTTGATGAACTTCATCTAAAAACAGAAAACCATCAATCAAATCATATTTAGAATAACAATCCATATAGCTCATTAACGTTATCTCGACCGGCTGATTATACATAAAACATGATGTTAATCCTAAATGCTCAAAAATATTGATTAAGAGCAAGAGTCTCCAATAGTATATTTTTGAGTTGTATACAAGAAGCCCTCCGTTCCATCTCTCCATAAAAGACTAGCTACAGTATCATTGTCTTTATTAATATATTCGTTTCTGTATTCATAAGGAGTAAATCTATATTCTACAGGAAACTCTGCATATTCCATCTTAAGTTTTTCTGCTGTATCTATGTCTCGTTTCCTATAAAAGGACATGTAATAACCTTCTATTCCATAAAACTTGGCTATCCTTTCTGCAATCTTTTTAAAAGAATCTTTATCATACGCATTTACATAGTTTACAATATAAGCAGTATTTAAATCTTTATCTATTGAAAGTAGTTGAGCGACTTTTTGATTATTTTCATTGTATACCTCGTATTTATTTTGACATGAAGTTAAAAAAATAGCAATAATTAATAGCAACAATATTTTTTTCATAATTAAGAACCTGTTTAAAAATGGTTGAAATAAAAAATTAAAAGAGTTTCTTTCTCTATAGTAGTACTCCCTATATTTCGACACCATTTTAATACTATTCTCCTCTAACAGAATCATACCGAACAAAGAACTTTCTTTGCCCTGATTTTATATCAAAATAGTTGTTCATTTCTGATATAATAGGTACGAATATTTTATTCTTAGAAACAATTGTTGTTGTAGAGATTGCTCTACCACCAGTTATATCATTTTCTAACTTCTGCTCCAAGTCCATATCATAATACAATGTTAATTTGCTAGATGCATGCGTAAATATATAAACAATTTTATGCATACTCCATATCACTTTTGTTGTATGAGGTTGCAAAAAAAAGTCAAAATTTTCTTTAAACATTTTATCAGATAGAGATATAAAAAACTGAAAGTTATGCAATATGGGACTAATCTGTTCCGTTTTAAGAATCTTGAAGTTTGTTGTCACAGAGGTTCTCATAATAGGTGGAAGTGGTTCCAAAATAATTTGTGACTCGGTTTCAATCTTAGCAGCTGTAATCTCATGAATTGCATTTGCAACACCGACAGTAGCACCCACAACATCTGCCACATCACCAACATGTTTTGAATCCACCATCTGGGTCTGAAAATGCTTTGAAACTACAGCGGCTCTTAAAACATCATTAAATCCAGCCTTCCCCTCTAAATAATCTTTCATTATATTTTCCATATTACCCATTTCTGAATATTCGATAGTATATAACTCTTTTTTTCTCTGTAACATAGCATATAAGGCATCAGCGCCATCTCTCGTAGATGAAGGCACATATTGTGCAAACTTCGGATACAAATTCATGCGCACAAGGTCTTTTATAAAAGGTTCAAAAACACTATAATCATCCTTATATAGTTGCTTAATATGTAAAATCTCAGACGAAGTTCTAGTAATATAGATCATAACTGTTGAATTTTCTTTCTCAATCGTCATTGACAAGCCATGAGATATTTCTGCATATTTTACATCACAAGCAGAAAGAAGATAATCAGATTCAATAACCATTCTAATTCGCATTATAATAGCCAATTCATTATAATCCAACTCTTCATTATCTATAACTTTAATAACCATTGGCTTATCTGGAATATCCTTAATACCTTTAGATCTTAATACGTTTAATTGAATTTGACGTCTTGTACTATCATTACTCGGAATTAAGACAATACATTCTCCACCCTCATACATTTTCAAAACAGATTTATCAGAACCTGCAAAAAAATAAACGGTTTTCCCACCAATTTCTTTTTCAACGTCTTTCAATTTCAATCTTTTTTCACTATTTGCTATTTGTATTTGAATATTATCCGCAAGATTAAAAGATCCATGACTCCTTATATATAGTAGAAATTCACGACAATTTTCCGCTATATCAGATTTCGAAATAGCTTCAGCTGTAATATGTTCCGCCTGATTATAAATAATAGAAACCGTATTTATACATTCCCTGCTAATCGCTTCACGTCCAGCTGTCGGTGTCAGAAAAGATAGGTTTGCTATTCCTCCAAAATTAAATACTGAGCTTATTGGAATTGGAGCTAAACCAAATCCATTTCTGAGTCCATATAAAAAGGGTTCACCTGTTTTCAAGCACATATCTCCATTTACAGGAATTCCATTCTGCTTAATATTATTGATATAAATTCGAGGCATAACATTATTGTGATTGTTAAACTCCAAATGATAGTTAAAACTATAATTTAGTATAGTAGTTATGCCATCTTTCTTAGATATATCATCGCCAGAATGTGCGATCTTATAATCTTGCTGACTAATAATCTCACCATTGAAATATACAGGAATATCCAAGAACCTAACATAAGGACGTAAATACTCTTTTGCATCATTTATAGATGAAAGTTTACCAGCTTCTAATGTCGCTATAATAGTCGTTCCATAATCATTTAACTTATTCATCTGATCATTAATCGAAATACTCTTTTCAGATAAAGATAATTCTCTTTTATTTACACAAGAAGTAATAGTAACTTCAGAGTTCCAAGCACGTGTAATCACCTCAAGCCTAGCACAAACCCCAAAATTAGCCATCGCACCAATACCAAACGTCCCAACAACACCAGCATTTCTAGCTTCTTCATTATTTTTCCCGCTAGATCCAGCAGTCCAATAATTTTCTTTTAGTGTATTGACATCCATGCCAATGCCATTATCTTCTATTGTTATTTGATCATTACTAACACCAACCTTAATCATTGGATTATCAAAGGATTCCTTTTGAATCCGCATCAAGATAGCATCATAAGCATTTTGTACATTCTCACGTAGTAGAGCGAATGGAGAGTCGTATAAATCGTTACATAATACATCTAATATTCTACTGAGTTCAATTTTAAAATTAATTTCTTCCATTATAACCTCTTTATTAATTCATTTGCTTTATCTTTTTGTTCTTGAACGAATGAGACTGTACAATTTTCAACAAACTTATACCCTAGTACAGTAATTAGTATATTCTTATTTCTTAATTCTATAGCAGCTTCCAGTACAGCCAGGCATTGTGAAACAGAACGTGGATCTTTTATACAATCAATTATAAACCTATAATCATCAATATACTTAATATAAGAATCAAAACACTTACTTGCAATGAGATTATCAAAGCCAATATTTTTCAAAGCCATACACGCTTTTTTATAATCTTTAGTTAACTGCGTTTCTTCATCAATTTTACTAATATTATAACTTATGTCAAATTGAGATAAGTTAATATCAAAAGAAATATCTGTCATTGAAGAATAACCAATATTACCAGCACGCCACACTGGTATATCATAGCAATACTGGCTACAATCTTTTCTTACATGAATAGTTATTTTAGCTTTACAATCTTCCATGCAAACATCTAAGACGTTATATTGCCTACTCACACCAGAGGGTAAATGCATATTACTTCCGTATAATGACCCTGAACTAATAAGAATTATTTTATTTTGACTGGTTAGTTCTTTATATTCATTCACAACACCACTCACATGTTGATGACCAAACAGACCAATTTTTATATGCTTAACCATCATTTCATCTAAAATTCTCTTATCCATATAATTATTTTCACATGGAAGACCAGAAATATGATGATGCCACACTCCAACAATTAGTCTACCATTTTTATCTAACCTTGTCAATTCATCATGCATCTCGGATATTGCATCCGGGCAAATGCACCCTGCAGGATTTAAATGATCTAGTTTGTGACAGCTATTAAAACAGGCGAAGGAGATATTATATTCAACAAAGTCCACACAAAATCCACTACGTTCAATATCAACAGGATAACTCCTTATGCCACTAAAAAATCGATTATAAAAATCAAAGAATTGTTGAAATCGAGTACAATACAAATCAGGGTCAACTATACGATAAAAATTAAAATCATTCCAAGACCATTTTATTTCATTATTACCACGTTTAAAATCAGAATAATCATCTTTAGGTGCAAAATCTGATTTTCGCATACTGCAAGAAGATATCTCCCTATTCAAATCGTGATTGCCAGGAACAATAACCATTTTAGATTTATCGCCATCTAAAAAATAGGTAGATAATTCATTTAAAAATTGTTCCACTTCAGCATACTGTTTCTCTATTTCCTCATTAGCATTATCCCCTCTTGCACCTTCTATTAAATCACCACTAACAACAATTATATTGGGCTTACAAATTCCATTATTAGTATATTCTTCGCAATCAGATTTTAATGATGAGAATAAGTTTAAATAATTCATCCGAGAACTTTTATGTAGATCGGAAATATGTAATATTGAGAATTTATTCATTTGCATTGTATTCCTAAATGATAAAAACAAAACTGAGTCATCTTAGGCATTATTTGCTATGCGTAACAGAAATATCTTATCAGAGCATATTTATTCACAAAAACAAAAAAAACAGTTCCGAAATAAATAAAACACCTTACACCTAAAATAATAATTATATTTTCAGCCTAATTCATTTAATATTTATCTTTTTGAACTAGGTTTCAACATTAAATTTCATACTAATTATTTCTATATACTCGGCAAATCAACTTAAAGCGACTATTCCCACAATCTACCCATTTATCCATTATTGTATCTACCCCAACTTGCTTAGCATGGTTCAAAAAGCAATCTTCCCAGTCCTTTGATGAATTTAGAAGTTTGCACTTTCCATCATTCATGTCTTGACAATCTAAAAAACCAAGATAAAGTAAAACCACCGGAATACCTTGATTAGCCAACCACCAGGCATGAGCAACACGGTTTGACAATTGATAGCATCGATCTTTTGAAATAGAAACGTCAAAATCGGAGTTTCTAATTCCTGTATTAGCTTCCTGTATTGCCTCACAAATCCTTCTATCGTTTCTTTTAGAATCGTTAGTAGCATCGGGATATAATCGCTTTTTATAAGATTCTCTCTTTAGCTCATTTTTGTGTGCCTTGGCCTCAATAAGTAAAATCCCTTTTTTGCCATCAACAGTACAAGTAGAAACCAAATCCCAGTTTGGCGTACTAGCCTTAAAACGCTTAACAGCTAACCACCAATCATGAATATCATCGCCCAATTCTTGAAAGAAATTATCTATCAAGAAACCTTTCAACTCGGCTTCTTTACAATTGTGTGAATTTTCGGGTGCCCAATTGTCGGACATAGAAATTTCGGCATTGGGCTTAATAATATTATTGATAGACGTGAGAAACGTCTCTGATTCTATCAAGTTCAACATTGCTCTTTGGCTACCCTTTTTTCTAGTCATATCACTCGTGTTTTTAAGGTTAACAAAATTTATATAGATCTTTGTTTGAGCTACTTATGTTTTTCGAATTTTTGCTCTGTTTTTTTCCAATGTAAGCAACACGAACCTAATTCATCCGCATACCACAAGTCATACCTAATAATATTACACCACAAAAATAATGAAAATAATGAAATAAAGATGAAGTGCATTATATTATTTATCATATCTATTTTACACATCAAGAAGACTTTTACTACAAAGACCAACCTCTTACTCATCCCTCCCCCTCTTCCCCCCTCCCATCATTTGCATTTCCGGCCAATAAGCAGTAATTTTGCGACTTTTTTTTATTAATATAAACCGAATAACAAAATGTATTTAAAAAAAAAGGCAGTAGCCGAGAGAGATTGCACACGCTTCAGCGTATAGAAAAAGAACTCGAAGAAGTGATGGAGGAAGAAAGAGAACTAACGGATGAAGAGTCTAGGGTGATCCACAGAATCAGGAAAAAAGTAGCTGAAATTATCGGAAAGATAAAAAAGAGTTAAAAAAGATATCTGCTAATTTTCGTACACTTTCATCATCTATAAAGCCCCATAAAAAGGGTAATATAAGTGATAAAGTGTACAAAATTACGCTCAAATAGTTTATTTCGTTTTTATACCTTTGTGACAACAAACGCTCAAGATAATCTTAGCATTAACTATTCCGATTATGAATATTAAAGATTTAAAGATTTCGTATTTCACACACGTATGGGGTAAAAAATCCACCACCATCACAGTATCACATTTTGTATCCGAAATTCAAAGCGGACACCTGCAAGTACTTACCGAAACTTACCGACGTTGGTTGCGGGAGGGAAAACTCAAAGAGGCTTCGGAAATGAAGCGAAACATGCCGGCGGTGGTACCGGGTGGCGTGTGCAGGGGTGGACATGCTGCCTCGCAGTTGCAGGAGATTAGCAACCTGATGGTACTCGACTATGATCACACGGGCGAGCGCACACAGGAACTTGTCGATCTGCTCAAACAGTTGCCTTATGTGGCCGTCGCATTTATCAGCATCTCCGGAGAGGGAGTGAAGGCTTTCATCCGCATCTCGATGACCGACAAGAGCCAGTATGCCCGCATCTTCTCCATCGTTTCCGGAGAGGTGGACCGAGTGCTCAACTTTGCATGCGACAAGCAATGTCCCGACATCACCCGCATGTGTTTCCTTGCCCACGACCCGAACATCTACTACAACCCCGAAGCGGAAGTTTTTCAGATTAGCGAAATGCAACTTCAGGAACCGGAAATTCCCCGAATCTCTTCCACTACGGTCAATGTGAACAGTGCTGAAACTGTTCCTTTTGCCGCCACTGCCTCGGATGTGTCGGAGAAAGCAGAAGGATACATGGTCACTTTCCTCACTGATTTCAGCAAACGCCACCCCTTTGTGAGGGGCAATCGACATGACTATATGCTCAAGTTGGGACAGGCTTCTAGATATAAAGGATTTTCAACGTCTGAGTTTGAAGAGTTAAAGCGGTTGGCCGTAGAAAGACATGCGGAAGCCGATTTTTCGTCCACCGAGATAGAGAAGACGTTATCCGCTGGATATCAATACATTAACTCTAATTCGAAAAATTTCGAACAAGCTCAAAAAGATCAAAAGGTTCAAGGTTCACTTATGTGTTTTAGTGCCCCCTCCTCCACGGAAGACGAAGAGGATGAAATGTTGGAAAAAAGCAACGAATTGAGAGCGGAAGCGCCCTACTTTCCGAAGGAGATGTACGAACATCTACCCGACCTGTTAAAGAGAGCAATGAAGGTTGCACACAGCCCTCGTGAACGCGACATGCTCCTTATGGGAATGATGGTCAATTTGGCTGCCGCCCTACCCTATGTTCGTTTCCGATACGACGGCCGGGAATATTCCCCACACCTCTATTATGCATCTGTAGCTCCCGCAGCAGCCGGCAAAGGAATCGTATCGCTCACCCCTCTGATCAATGATGCCGTGCACCGATATTACGAGCAGGCCTACAAAGAACAGAAAAGGCAATACGAAGAGAATAAAATAAACTGGGATCTGGAAGTGCAACAGGCGCAACACCAGAAGCGCAAACCCGACATCGCCCTACGCCCCGAAGAACCTAAAGGTATCTACATCAACATCTCCGGCAACATTTCCAAAAGCCGCCTGATAGAGCACCTGAAAAATAACGGAGAACTGGGAGGCGTCATCAACGCCAGCGAAATTGATACGCTCAACTCGTCCATCAGCCAGAACTACGGACAGCAAGACGATATCTTGCGCCAAGCTGCCCACCACGAGGAACTGATCGCCTCCTTCAAAAATCTGGGCGAACCCATCCGTGTGCCTCACCCCCGCCTGAGCATGTGCCTCTCCGGAACGCCCAATCAGTTCGTCCACCTGATACACTCCCAGGAGAATGGGCTTTATAGCCGCTTTGCCTTGCTCACAGCCGAATCTCAATGGAAGTGGCGCTCGCCCGCTCCTCGGAAGAATTCGGAAGAGTACCGCAACTATTTCAGCAAGTTGGGCGAAGAGGTATTGGAGATGCACCTCAATCTGCTGCAATCGCACACCCAAGTTGAGTTCACCCCCGAGCAATGGAACGAACACAGCACCTTCTTCAAAGAATACCTCAGTAGAGTAGCCGTGGAAGGAAAAGACTATATCGGTGCGGTGGTCTATCGTCACGGTTTGCTCACCATGCGTTTGGCCTCCGTATTCACCGCCCTACGCAAGTGCGAAGATCAATGGTGGGTAGAACATCGTACCTGCACCGACGAAGACCTCCACTCGGCCATACAGATGATCACGGTATTGTTGGAGCACAGCTTGCTCATCAGCTCCTCTTTGCCAGAAGACGAGCACAAAGCCCAGCCCCTGAAAAAGTTCCACCGCATTGAAAGCATTTTAGCGCAACTACCCGAATGTTTCAGCTATAGTGAGTTTGTTGCGGAAGGAACAAAGTTAAACTTCTCCCTAAGCACAGGCAAGCGTTTGTTAAAGCGATCAGTACAGGAAGGATACACCGGCTATAGCGGAACCAAGTACATCAAATTGGATAGAGGTCGTGAACAGGAGCCACAAGGCAAAGACTAAAACGATGAAGTTCGATTCGTAGATAGGTACAAAAGATCACAAAAAAAAGACCTAAGTGTTTTCAGAAAACATTTAGGCCTTTTTTTGAAACGTCAAAGTCTTTTTTGAAGAAAAAATAATTATGACGACGTGCAACAGTGAAACGACTCGGAAGACTTCCGGTGGCCTTTTATAGTAAAGGAAATCGGATATTTACATGAATGGGTATACCGATTAGGAATATCATGAATAATCTACAATATTGCCGCTAATTGGCGGATTCTGGCAAGGCGTTCGGAAAAAGATTTGTCTTGGCGTGCAGTCTGCATATTGTATTTTAGCTGTATTCGCATAAGCGAATCGGCAGGAACGCCCATGGCAGCTTCAAACAACAAGGCGTTGTTTACCGTAAGTGGGCGACGTTCATTCAGAATCTCATTAAGAACGGTATACGACAAACCCATTTGCGCAGCAAGCTTCTTTTGCGAGATTCCACGGCTCTCTATTTCGTCTTTCAGCACCTCACCCGGATGAGTGGGGCAAAAAGCATATCCCAGATTTCCCATAATCATTTTTACTTATAATGGTTCGACAATTCTTCAATGTTACATATTGTTACAACAATTTCGGAAACAACTTGTTTTGTGGTGAACTCAATACGATATTGATCGTTTTGACGTATTTCTTCACCACTGGCGGTTGGAAACGGCGTTTTTTATCCACACATTCTCCTTTATAGTAAAGTTCCGACAAGTACTCCTTTTCAAAAGTTATTTCCATAAACCCAATTCTTGTTCGCTCGGTGCAAAGATAGTGCTCCTTATTAATATTCGCAAATTTCGCGAAGTTTTTTATTCATTTTCACGGGATGCCGAGGTACTTCACGATCAGTTCCACCTCACGTCGCAGAAAAGTATGTCGATACTTGTTGTAACCCACCTCGCGAAGTGCCGCTGTGAGTTCCTTGTTTTTGCGTATCCATCGATAGAGCTTTTGCAAAGCCGGCGTCACGCACGAGTCCGGCGAGTAGAGAAGTGCCAGTTCGGTTTTCTGATAAGCCCTGAGTGGAAAGGGCGCATCCCATTCTTTTTCTTTCATTTACTGAATAATCTATACATTTACATAGTGTAAAATTACTTATTTTCAGTAACAAAAACAAGAAAAAAAGGAGATAAAGTCCCTACTCTATCGCATACAAAGGCAAATTAGTCATCCATGATTCTTCTTGATAATCAGTCAGCGAAGTACGGATGGCTTTGGGAGGATTATACTTTTCACAAAATAGTTTAAAGCTCTTCGCCTTCAGGTTTTCACCCGCCTTGACTTCTATCGGGATAACTTCTCCATCCTGTTGCATCACAAAATCCACCTCGGACGTATTCCTATCATTGGTCCAGTAACCGATATACCGCTCACTCACCAAGCGAAGTTGCTGCATCACGTATTGCTCAGCCAGAGAGCCTTTGAATTCAGTAAAAATAGCATTTCCATCTATCAATGATTGAACATTGATACCTGCCATTGCCGAGAGCAAACCGACATCATGAAGATAGAGTTTGAAAGCAGAAAGATCCTGATAAGCAATGAGCGGCATCCCCGGTTTCGATACCCGATGACATTTCAACAACAAACCACAATCGACCAACCATTGAATAGCTAGTTCAAAATCCTTGGCACGCGCACCTTCCCTTAAGACACCATAGACAAATTTCTTGTTTTCTTTAGCCAATTGAGCAGGAATGCTCTGCCACACCATCCGGATGCGGGGAACAACTTCAACCGGGGCATGTTTGGAGAAATCGCCTTCATAAGAGCTGAGGATTCGGAGTTGGATGCGGCGTACCAACTGCCAATCACGTGTTTTTGAGAAAGCATCCACCACTTCAGGCATACCGCCTACATAGAGATAATGACGCAGATGTTCCACCAACTTATCACGAAACACCGTTACAACACTCCAATCATGTCTTCGGAGAGCATCAACCAGCGCATTTTCGTTGAGGGAATAAAGGAATTCCACAAATGACAACGGACGCAGATCCATGAAATCCACTTTCCCTACAGGAAAGGAAGCATGACTATGCAGTCCCATCCCCAATAGAGAACCTGCGGCAACGATATGATATTGCGGCGCTTTCTCACAAAAATATTTGAGAGACGTAATTCCCCGTCCCGCCGATTGTATTTCATCAAAAACAATCAATGTATCTTCCGGTGTGATGGTGGTTTGCGTATGAATCTGCAATATATTGATGATACGCTCTATATTAAAATCAGTTGCAAACAAAGATTGCAATACAGGAGTATCTTCAAAGTTGATGTACACACACTTTTCATAAGATGTGCGACCAAACTCTTCCAAGAGCCAGGTTTTTCCAACCTGACGTGCTCCTCGCAAGATAAGCGGTTTACGAAATGGACTTTTTTTCCAAGCCACCAATTCCTTTAGTTTCTCCCGATACATTTTCCTTCATTTTTAGAGTTCCAATGCAAACATACACTTTTATCCTGTAAAAAGTGTGGTACTGATACATTTTTTACAGGATAAAAGTGGGGTTGTACTACACTTTATTCAACTTACTAGTCCAAAGTGTCTCATCTTACGGCTAAGAGCAACGTTTAATGTCATGGAATTGATAGCGATTATTATTGGAAATAAGGCATAATTGACATACTATTTTACTTAGAACAAAATCACCTCCCCAGGGTTCACTTTTAGTCTTCTCCTAAAAGACAAAACGGTTAACAGATGTAAATTTACAAAAATGTAATCTATTGATTATCAATCTATTAATTCTTTCAGGCAAGACAGAGGGGGAGGGGGTATAGGTCCATAGGTGAACCTTGAACCTTGTGAGCCCTATTTTTGCCTCTAAAAACAGTAAAAAAAGAGGTTATTTGTAATTATAATTAAATTCAGACGTAGCATCAAACAAAGTGCTAGTCTAATAAGAATAAAACAAGCCATTTGATTCAATAAAAGCAAACTTAGTAGCAAATACATATTCAGTTATCCGAAAAAAGTGCTACTTTTGCATCTATTACATGTACTGTTGTTCGGAGTGAATTATGCTGAAATCCTTGCTGCGCCAAAAAGAATTCGACACCATCTTCACCGGGAATTATTCCCGCTTGTACATGTACGCCCTTCATCTTACGAATGATTCTGAAATCAGCCGTGACATTGTAAGTGATGTTTTCAGCCAGTTATGGGAAGATTTCTCTTCCATCGACAAGAGTACGGTGCATGCTTACCTCACCACCAACGTTCGTCATAAATGTATTGACCATCTGCGCCACCTCATTGTGGTCAGCCGCTACTCGGAAACATACCTCAACGAAGCCGAACAATTCTATACCGATACTTCCGATGAACGGGAACAAGAACACCTGATCGAAAACATGCTGTCCGAACTCCCTCTTATCACCCGACAGATACTCGAAGAATGTTATCTCCATCAGCATAAATACAGCGAAGTGGCCCAAAAGATGAATATCAGTCCCAACACCGTTAAAAAACATATATCCAAAGCGCTTAAAATACTCCGTACGAAGTTTAATGGTGAAAAAAATGTAACAGATATACCCGAATAAGAAACTCAAACGTATAATTACTAAAAGAGATACCATGACAGAAGATACATCTAAAAACAAAAACACCGACAAATCCATTCCTCCAATGGAGAACTCCGACATGCTTTTAGAAGAAGTAGCGCTTCGTCATCATTTTCTGAAACACTCCCACGCACAGCCCGATGTGGAGGCAGAACTTTCTAAGTTTCACCAGAAGCGACGCATGCGTCCGGCACGCAACCGCATCGTCGTCGTAAGCGCTCTGGCAGGAGCCGCCGCCGCCCTCCTCCTCACCTTTATCATTCATCAAATCTGGTTCAGCCAACCGGCCGAGATTCCCACCACCGTATTTCTGGCCACCAACAATACCGAGGACGTGACCCTCCAAAGCAATAGCGGAGCCCTTTTATCGCTCAACTCCATTGGTCCGGACACGCTGCTTCACTTTAGTGGCGCCAAGATCACTGCCCAAGGTAATCTCTTGAAATATCAGGATAGTCAGGCTAACAACAACTCGATACAAACCTTAACCACCCCCAGAAAGAAAGACTTCAAAGTAATCCTTTCGGATGGCACGGAAGTATGGCTCAATGCAGAAAGTCAGCTCTCCTACCCCTGCGTGTTTGAAGGCAATCAGCGCATTGTCCACCTCCGTGGAGAAGCCTATTTCAAAGTAGCGCCCGACACAGCCCATCCATTCATTGTAAAGACCGGCAACCTACAGACAGAAGTGTTAGGTACCGAATTCAATCTGCGCAACTATTGCTCCACCGACACCCACGTGACACTCGTACACGGTTGCGTGCAGGTAAGCGACTGCCTGGGCAAACATAAAGTTTGTGTTACCCCCGGACAGGATGCCTTTTTGCAAGCAGACGGAAGTTTCACGCTCGAGGATGTAGATACGGACGAGTACACCGAGTGGAAAAACGGCTATTTCTATTTCGACAACAGGCCCCTGATAGAAATTGTGCGCGAGTTGGGACGTTGGTACGATGTAGACATTGTCGTATCCAACCAATCCATCATGAACGCCAAAGTACACTTCATAGCCAAGCGCCAAGGCACTCTCGAAGAGATCGTTTACCTTCTTAATAGTTTAAATCTCTTCGATGCCGAAATACAAGGCAAAAAGATCGTGATAAGACAGAAATAACCCGATGCAAAAATATTTTCAGCGTATTAAGCAAGGATTTATTCAGGAAAAGCAGCCTGATTATCAAGACAAATCGTTATCTTTGTTGCACAAAAATGCGTATTTACGCAATAATGGAAAATACGATGGTGATTAAACGTGATATATATCTTGATAAACTCATTGCCAGCAAGCATAATGGCATGATTAAAGTCATCACAGGAATAAGGCGCTGTGGTAAGTCTTATTTGTTGTTCAACTTGTTCTTCGACTATTTGAAGTCGCAAGGCGTGGATGATGACCATATTATCAAAGTAGATTTTGAAGACCGCCGAAATAAGGCACTACGTGATCCAGATGCTCTTCTTGCTCATATAGACGGGCGTATGAAGAACGACAAGATGTATTACATTCTGCTCGATGAAGTCCAGAACGTCAGAGAGTTTGAAGATGTGCTGAATAGCTATCTAAAAATAGATAACGCTGATGTTTATGTTACGGGCAGTAATTCAAAGTTCCTTTCTAAGGATGTCATTACAGAATTCAGAGGTCGTGGCGACGAGATAAAGATAACGCCTTTATGCTTCCGTGAGTTTATGTCGGTTTTCAAGGGCTCTCGCGAGCAAGCTTTGGAAGAATATCTAACTTTTGGAGGTTTGCCGAAATTGGTAACGATGGAGGGTGATACACAAAAGATGGAATACCTAAAAAGTCTATTTGCCAAGACATATCTCACAGATATCAAGGAACGCTACCGCATTAAGAACGATACAGAGTTGGAAGAACTAATTGATGTGATAGCTTCTTCCATTGGCGGACTTACCAATCCAACTAAATTGGAGAATACATTCAAGACAGTAAAGAATGTGACCATCTCTAAACAGACTATCAAATCCTATCTCGATATTCTCGAAGATGTATTTTTGGTTGAGAAGTCCATCAGATACGACATCAAGGGAAAGAAATATATCGATACTCCGTCAAAATATTATTTCTCCGATTTAGGCTTGCGTAATGCCCGCATCAACTTCCGCCAATACGAAGTGACTCATTTAATGGAGAATCTGATATACAACGAGCTTCGTTTTCGTGGAATGACGGTTGATGTTGGAGTTGTTGTTCTGAACACTAAAGATGAAGAAGGAAAGAGTCTGCGCAAGCAACTTGAAGTGGATTTCGTATGTAACCAAGGTAGTAAGCGTTGTTATATTCAGTCTGCACTGCGCCTGCCTACAGAAGAGAAACGTGAGCAGGAACTTCGTTCTCTTAAGAACATTGATGATAGTTTCCAGAAATTTGTCATCACCGAAGACCCTATAAAACGCTACCAAGATAACAATGGCGTGGTTTTTATGAACATCTATGAGTTTTTGTTGGATGGTGAGAGTTTGAAAGTATAACGCAGAAATAATTCAATGTTATATATAGTGCTAATTTATTGATCCATAATTCGATATTATCATTAAGTATGTATCATTTTCACGGTATGTGAAAACGGTACAAAGATATTATTCATGTTTTAGATTTCATAGTATCTTATTTCACAATCCCTGTCTCAATTTCGTTTTTTAAATACGAAAAGACATAGACTGCACTTTCATAGTATAATCCACTTTCCGGGTCATTCAGTCTTTTATAGGTCTCTGACGAATAGAGTTCATCCAAGGCATGCTTCATGTCCCATCCGTATTCGTCCATCAGCATGGTTGTAAGCTCAGTTGAAAGACACTCTATCTGGAATTGAATATCGTTGTTCATACTTTTACTTTCTTTAATAAGTTGATGGCTTTTTCTGTTCCGAAGAAGTATTGCACCGCATGATTACCTCGGAATCGCAATTCTTTTATTAGGTTTTCAATACTGATATACCCCATGATATATCGACGAATCTGAACGCCGACAGTATCATTAGCTATAGGGCCAATGACTATGTCATTCGGATTGCCAGACATCAAACGCCTTGCAGTACGTTCAGCCATATCTGAAGCCTGTTGTTCATTGGCATTCAGATAAAAACCGCATCCAAAATCTTTCCCTCTTTTTGAACAGGTAAGGTCTATTTGTTCGATTTCTACATTCGAACCATGATATAAAGTAATCATGCAATACGTCCTCCTTTCTTGAAGCAAATGGCTTGTATATCTTCAACGGCTTCGTCTATGGACAAAGTATGTTCAGCCGAATAGCAGTCAATCAGAAAATCGATACCACTGAATCTACGCAGATAAGCATAAGCCTGTGAATTAGACAAGCTGTATTTTGACGCAAAAGCTCCTACACAGCATATCACATATTCTATTTTGTTGACTATCTCTTTCTTTTCCATATCACATTCAATTTTAAAGTTATTATTTGATGATGGTTACAGAATATTCATTATTGATTTGATCCATTAATTGTTTCTTCACATTTTTCTATTAAGTCACCAATATAATACCGATAACGATAATCAGGAAAACACTATCAAGAACTTACTGCATCTCTGTACTTATATCTGCAAATGTAATGTTTTTATCACCAACATTATTTTATTTACTAAATTCATTGCGCCCCTTCTTTCTATTCTTATTCTTATTAATTTTCTCCAGATCTTCCATCGTATCGTAGAGTGGTTCGGAAAGCAGCTCTTTTATAGCTTTGGAGTAGCCCAATGCTTTGGCCAATGCCACATAGGACGCCAAAGAGATGGTATGCTTCTGCTCAAATTTAGCAATAGTGGGAGTAGGAACTCCACTAAGTGCTGTAAGAGCTTCCCTTGAAAGCCCCTTTTCAAGTCTACGCTTTTGCAAATTATCCGCAAGAATAGCCAATAGTTCACTTGGTGTATTAATATCAAAGCCATAAAGTAATTGCATACTATTGTATCTTATTAAAGGTGAAAATAGATATATTGAATACTGTAGTATCTAATACAAAGATAATCGTTTTTTTTTGTAATTAAACACAAGTTGCGTGAATAGCCCGACTTGAACAAAAACAAATATAGCTATTTCTAAATAAACGATGAAATTCCGCAATGGTTATTTCCGCCGCCGCGAAATTTGGATCAGAGAATAGACTTACAAAGTATTTAGAGCCAGAATACACTTCCCTGGTGTAGCTCTCTATTTCTCCTGCAATCTTTAAAGCCGAAAGACAATACAAAAAGACACCAATAAAACAGAAAAATAATCTTTTTATCGCAAATATCACTTTTTACTCATCATATCGTACCCGATTTGTTTCGCCATCCGTATTTATTTAAAGAGAGACGGGAGAAAAGCAGCAAATACTCTTTTTATGGGATGAATATACCACGAATGCGGTATTTCGGTCCATAGGATAACATACTAGCTTTGCAACTCGTTTCAACAGCCTCCGC
>DBTL01000070.1 GCA_002307035.1 Bacteroides sp. UBA1317 | reverse complement strand
CTATATTTCTAATCGAGATAAGTATCACAACCCCTGTCGCCGCTGAGATAAAAATATAACCCTCTGAATCGTCAAAATAAAAAGGCGTGAAGATCACGCCAGCGATAAACCGAAAGGACTGTAATTGTCACAATGAAGCTTGGAATTGTAGGCTTGCCCAATGTGGGCAAAAGCACCCTTTTTAATGCGATAACAAATGCGGGAGCGGAATCCGCAAACTATCCGTTCTGTACGATCGAGCCGAATGTCGGCGTTGTTTCCGTGCCGGACGAGAGGCTTGACGAGCTTGCAAAGATGTATAATCCGCAGAAATATACGCCCGCGGTTATAGAATTTGTCGACATCGCCGGTCTTGTGCGCGGCGCTTCCAAGGGCGAGGGGCTTGGCAACAAGTTTCTTTCACACATCCGCGAGGTTGACTCAATAGTTCATGTTGTTCGCTGCTTTGAGGACACCGACGTTATGCACGTTGAGGGCAATGTTGACCCGCTGCGCGATATGGAAACAATAAATCTTGAGCTTGTGTTTTCCGACCTTGAAATGGTAGAAAGACGCATTGACAGAACAAAAAAGGCGATGAAGGGCGACAAAAAATTCGAAGCAGAGCTTGAGCTGCTTGACCGAGTTAAAGCCGCTCTCGAAAACGGTGCTCCGGCGCGCTCAATCGAAAGAACAGACGATGAGAGCGCTCTGCTTTCCGCTATGACGCTGCTCACCGAAAAGCCTGTGATCTACGCCGCCAACATGAGCGAAAATGATTTCAAAAACGGGTTTCAAAACAACCCGCATTATCAAAAGCTTGTTGAGGAAGCAAAAAAAGAGGGCGCGGAGGTTCTTCCTATCTGCGCAAAGATTGAGGAAGAGCTTTCGGGGATGCCCGACGATGAGAAGAGCGTTTTTCTTGAGGATCTCGGGCTTGAGGAATCCGGTCTTGACCGGCTTATCAAGGCAAGCTACCGTCTGCTCGGTCTTATCTCTTATCTTACCGCCGGAACGCCGGAGGTTCGTGCGTGGACTATTACAAAAGGGACACGCGCGCCGCAGGCTGCAGGCAAGATACATTCCGATTTCGAACGCGGATTTATCCGCGCCGAGGTTGTGGCCTACAAAGACCTTATGGCATGCGGCAATATGGCCGCCGCTAAGGAAAAGGGTCTTGTCCGCAGCGAAGGCAAAGAATATGTCATGCAGGACGGAGATATCGTTCTGTTCAGATTTAATGTGTAAAATTTGTGATTAGGAATATAGTCCTTAAATGAAGAATATAGTTCTTAAACGGCAATTTTGGTCATTAGGAATAAAGTTTTTAAATGAGCATGAGTAAAGCGGCTTGATGAAAAATCATCAGGCCGCTTCAACATCGTGCACTTCAATAATTTTTAAAGGATTATTAAGAATGCTAAAAATTATTCCCCCATTATATCCGGACGAACATATTTATAGTTGGATATCAAGATACCATACATACTCTGGAAACCTGACTCTTCAAGAGACTAAATTTGATTTGTTTAATATAAATAAAAGGCAGATGGAGTATTCTCAATTAATAAAAAATATTGATGACCTTTGTGAAAAGTTTCCTCAAAGTTTGGTTTACAAATATGCCTACAATGCTATGCTGAACAAATGAATGAATTGGGAGAAGGATTTTTTGTAAAGTATCATCAAGACTTATCTGTAAAATTCTGCCACAAGCACAAAACACCCCTAATGACATGCAATAAGAATCTTAAATATGGGGTACTACATGATATTAATTGCATGGATATTAAAAATGATTTTATAAGTTATAATGATTTATATTTTTATGACCAATACATGAATTTAGTTTATGATTATAAGGACTTAATAGAATGTAAGCAAAAAAAGTTAGAGGAATTTGTAGCAATTTATCCAGAGAATATAAATAGAGTTAAACTTAGTAAATTACAAAGTGGTTACTACGAACATGTAAAGGCATGGGACAAGGACTGGATTACAAAGCTTATTGGAAAAAAGAATAAAAGTTTTTAAATTAATACTATAATGCGTGCATTCCCAATATATCACGATAAAAGGCAACTAGTTTTCTACATTTTGTTTACAAACAAACCAATTACATTAATTACTACTGCATTTTATAGATAATCAGACTTTCTTGCGTTGTGCAGTTTAAACATAATGGGAAGTAATTACATAATGCCGAATTTCCCGTTTCGATCATATTTAAATTGGCTTCTCAAAATGGATTTTTACCAATAAATGGTCTGCAGAATTCACGAATAACTGCAGCCAGAGATTCGGGATCCTTCCATAACCGTGAAGTGCCCAACCCCTGGGCATTGCTGCCCAATGTGTAATATTCAGAGTACGTTCGGCTCATACTCTGGGCGGCGGTAAAATATCGACCGGGAAAATGACAATGCCTATATCCAGGCTCGGCGGTGACAGAGCAAGCTGTTGTTTTCAAATATTGAAAAAAATGCCTCATCACTCATACATCTAAAAATAGTACGTAAATAAAAATATAGATGCAATACTGGCAAGGAGAAACAGCATTATACCGACCAGACATCCATGATATGTAACGTATCTTCCGCCTCTTACCCGATGCCGAATATATCCTCCAGACTTATGTCTATAACGGTGGTAAGACATTTTTTCTCACCTCGTTTCGATTTTATCAAATTACTCTATCCCTCTCTTAAGAGTATTGATCACCGAATCATCCTGACTTTGCAGTTGACCAAAAATATATTCGAAGATAGCCATATTTACGTTACATTTGAAATTTTGCGGCATTTTCGAGAAAACATTTCCCTCTTGGACATAGTCTATGATCTGTCTGAGTCAGACAATTGTAGGAAGTCTTTTCGCCAGACATTTCGTCATAATTGTAATTGCTCCAGTTCTCCGAGCATACGCTTATTTGGCTCCAGCCAACAGCTATGCAGCTGTCATCAGCGTACATCTTAGCTAAGATCTCAGCTTGTTCCGGGAGTGAAGTTTCACCGCCGAATTCTTTAAATGCATTAATAATCATTGGAATATCTTCCTTTTTAACAAGACATTTATCAAAGGTTGTAAAAAGGACAATCCTTTCTGAATCGGTTAATTTAGGATTATCAGCAAGATCCCATATTTCATGCGCGGCGTTTTCATTTCCCATGTCAGCCATTCTTATTGGCTTATAATGGCACCATGTTTCAATCTTATCATCCGGAATAGAACTTGGTACGTATGATGGCCTGTAAGCTGGTAAATACCGTTCTTCTATAAGATTCCAAATTGCCATACCTCCTCGCCAAGAATTTCTAGTTTCATCTTGTAGGTATGCATTGCCTTCCTTATCAAATCCATAAATTCCAGTAGTGCTCATAAGCTCAATTCCTTTCTTGTTTTAGATTTTGGCAACAAAAAAGCGCTAACGAGCAGAAGCTCATTAACGCTTTTCATACAAACTATACTGATTTTTCACACTGCTTTACAGAGCAGAAGATAAACTTACCATATTTCATGCAATAGAACGGAATCACGAAGTTTCAATCCGCTGAAAAAATACATAATAAACTCAACGACCATCGACTGAAAAGCGAAATCTGGCTGTGCCGTTGAGACAATAAAATTGGAGGGTTCAGCTATGGATATTATACCGATAAAGTTGAGTGTTACGACCTGTTATTTAGTGAAAGTGGGTGGCCGGTATGTGCTGATTGACACCGGCTATGAGGAAGACTGGAACTTATTCCGCACCAAAATCAAAGAAGTGAACGTGGGAGCGGGTCAAATCAGCCATATCATTCTGACGCATCATCACGATGATCATTGCGGCCTTCTGCATCATCTTTTACAGGAAAACAGTTCGATTCAGGTTGTAATGTCGTACTTGTGCAAGCATTTGATTCTGAAAGGTGAAAATGATCAAACACA
>DBTL01000152.1 GCA_002307035.1 Bacteroides sp. UBA1317 | reverse complement strand
AAGATTTATAATGCGTTTTCCCTGTGGGTGTGATCCGTACACTCCACACGTGTGAAGCGAAGAACTGCTTACCGGATTTACACTTGAAAGAGCGTATATATAAGGATACTACTCCCAAACAAGCGGGAAGTGGCGATGGGGTTAAGCTACTCTTCGTTGTGAACAAGTGGTGCTTTATATCATCTATATATATAAGGTGATGACAAGCAGAAAAGGGATAATCAAGCAAGATAGAGCCAAAAGTGTGAGAGTAAACACACTAAAGTGAGGGTAAAACACCCCAAAACGTGGTAGACATATTTTACTATCACACGCTGTATCAGCTTATAGCAGGCAGTTTCAGCGATTTGTGTGAGAGATGTGAGAGTAAAATACGGTTTTGCATGGGAGGAGAATTTAATCTGTTACCAACCAGTATCACTCCATCCACCATCTGTATACCATTCATAAGTGTGATAGAATGTATTCAAAGTAGAGGTAGAAGTACCACGAGGAATATAAATAGAAAGCCCTGAAAAACCCGTCATAGAAGTCATGTATCCATTACCATAAATATCTGTGCAATAGTTTTCAGCAGTCGTCTCAGCCCAGATAACCGAAGCATCAAAAGCTGATTTCCAATTGCTATATATCGTAGATTCAAGAGATAAAGATTTCATTAAGCCATCCATATCATAGTAATAGCTATTACGATGTTGATCATAGCACAAGATATCTGAAGTAGTAATAGTAGCACCTCCTGATATATATTGAGGCAAGATATTCTTTGTAACAGCAGCTAAAGCCTCTAACTTATCGCTTTCTATAACAGAGACAGAAACACCCATTGTCCAATTATCATCGGAACCAACATTCCCTGTATACAAATTATCATAATAGTCAAAATACCCGGCAGCAACCGCTTTTGCTAAATCTGCTGTAGTAGCAGCCTCTTTAAACATAGCAGGAACTACATCTACATAATATGCACCTGGACCAGGTATCTCAGTAGGTGAACTAATAAAATAATCAGCGCAAGTGCGCAGTTCATAAGCTACTTCTACTGACTGCATAAAACAAGCATCAGATAGAATGAAATCAAAATGAGGAGCCGAATCTAAAGCCTCCTCCAATGCTGAGATATCCATATAGGAAGCACTACTGAGGTCTTGTCCAAACCAACGAGTACTAGTACTAGGTGATTGTATCCATCCTTCTGCATGCGACCACAATACAAGACCATAACTATCAGCAGGAAAATTATTAAAAGTCCGAGAAAAAACTTCAGACATTACAGAAACATCCAAAGAATTTTGTTCTTCATATTCATGAATTGTCTTTTCTACGACAGCTCCACTCGCATCTTTTGTGATCTGAATTAAGCGCGGAGTGCTAAGATCATCTACATACACCAAAAGATTACTACTATCAGCCTCAACCGTAGCATAACCCTCAACCATTTCAGCAATATCAGATGTTGCAAAACTACTAAGGCTATTATCGGCAACAACATACACTAACACTGTGCGCGATGCTTTCTCTACAGGATCCGGATCATCATGACAAGCTGTAAGTAAGAACAACGAAACACAACAAAGAATATAAGTAAGTTTTAGACTCTTCTTCATAGAGGATCACATTAAAGTTATTCGTGAGGCTTCTTAAAACGAAATTCAGAAGTTTCTATTTTTTGTAAAGTAATTGATTTGTTTTTTTTGTATTTGCCAATAACTTTCAAAACTTCTTTATCCAATTTCTTCTTATTCTGAGAAAAGTAAATCATACAAGTTCTATTTGGCAACCCCTTATCTACTTCCAAATAATTTTTCAACTGATAGCTATAAAGATCCCGCTGAGGAAGAAAACCATTTTTCAATTGCACACTGTCCAACACTTGGATATCAGTATAAAAAAAAGTGGTATCGGTAAATGAAGTCGACACACCAAAAGCATAAACAACTTTGGCTTCTTTCTTAAACGAGAAAGCCGAGCAAATGACAAAAGCCAGTAAAAGCGAAAACGCTATTTTTGCAAATTTCATACTATTTTCTTTTTAAAAGTCCGTGACAAAGATAATCATTAACAGCATAAGAGAAAGCAAATGCACCCAGAATTAACTAGAATAACAAAAAAAAGACCGACCCACCCTTTACGGATGAATCGGTTTTTACTGTTTTTTAATCTGTCGGAAACTGATATTCTTATTTATCCTAAATAAGATTTGAGCAATGTACTACGATTACCTTGTCTTAATCTTCTGATTGCTTTTTCTTTAATCTGACGAACACGTTCACGGGTAAGCCCGAATTTATCGCCGATTTCTTCAAGTGTCATTTCTTGTTGTCCGATACCGAAAAACATCTGTATGATGTCCTTTTCCCTATCGGTTAACGTAGAAAGAGCTCTATCAATTTCCCTAGCAAGAGACTCGTTAACCAGAGCGCGATCTGCCATAGGCGAATCGTCATTGACCAACACATCCAGCAAACTGTTGTCTTCTCCCTCTACAAATGGAGCATCTACCGATATATGTCGGCCGGATACTTTTAATGTATCAGAGATCTTATCAACAGGGATATCAAGCTCGTCTGCCAATTCTTCAGGTGAAGGTTTACGTTCATTCTCCTGTTCGAACTTAGAGAAAGCTTTGCTGATTTTATTCAGCGAGCCTACTTGGTTCAACGGAAGACGAACAATACGCGATTGCTCGGCCAAAGCCTGAAGAATTGATTGGCGAATCCACCACACAGCATAACTGATAAACTTAAAACCACGTGTTTCGTCAAACTTCTCGGCTGCTTTAATCAGTCCTAAATTACCCTCATTAATTAAGTCGGGTAAACTCAAACCTTGGTTTTGGTACTGTTTAGCCACCGAAACTACGAAACGAAGATTGGCACGTGTAAGTTTCTCCAATGCCACGCGATCACCTTTGCGAATGCGTTGAGCGAGTTCTACCTCTTCTTCCACAGTAATTAAGTCTTCACGACCGATTTCCTGCAGATACTTGTCAAGAGAAGCACTCTCTCTGTTAGTGATACTTTTTGTAATCTTTAGTTGTCTCATTCTTCTAAAAACGAATTTTTGGTGTGCAAAGTTACGACAAATTATTCGTTTAGGAACTAATTAATCCTAACTTTTTCTTGATTCTTAATCATCTTAAGAACAAAAAGAACGCCGACATGTTGTCTGCCGACGTACTTTTTTCATTATTGTTAGCTAATATTCTATCTTCTTACCATAAAGCCGCTATTATTCCTGACTTAAATCGACAGCATAATTAGCACGTTTACCCGAAGGGAACATTCCGGTAAGGAACAACACTTGCTCCGGAGATTTTGAAGCAGCCTTAAATGCCTCTTCAAGATCACTCAACGTATTCATCGTTTGTCCATTCGCTTTGAGAATTATAAACCCTTTACGAATACCGGCATCAGACATTTTTCCGGATGAGACACCGGTAACCTCAAGTCCATAGCCTAAATTCAATTGCTTCTTCAGATCAGTTGAAACTTCCTTAAAAGCAGCTCCAAGAATATCCATACCGGCAGTCTTAACAACTTTCGTTGTGCCTTGCTCATTCTTCAAAGTAACTTCTATAGACTTCTCTTTTTTCTCACGAATTAACTTAACGCTTACTTTATCGCCCGGACGATGTTTCGCCAATTCTCCTTGCAAATCGGCCATATTTTTGACTTTCCGACCATCTATACCGACAATTACGTCATCAACTTTAATACCTGCTCCGGCAGCAGAACCTCCTTCTATTACTTCAGCTACCAACACACCATCAACGACTCCAAGCTCTTCAGCCTTCTTCGTTGCTTTGGCACTCAACTGATCATCGCTGATAGGGCCGCCTTTTATGCCCAACAAGGCTCGTTGCACAGTTCCATACTGTTTCAAATCGGCTACTACTTTGGTCATGATGCTGCTTGGTATCGCAAATCCATATCCGGCATAAGCTCCCGTAGGAGAAGATAATACAGCATTGATACCCACTAACTCGCCTTTCGTGTTAACCAATGCCCCACCACTATTACCTTGATTGATAGCGGCATCCGTCTGTATAAAAGATTCTACACCCTGACTATAAACGCCAAGTGAACGGGCTTTTGCACTCACAATACCTGCTGTTACAGTAGATGTCAAATTGAACGGATTACCTACAGCAAGCACCCACTCTCCCACCTTCAAAGCATCTGAATTACCTACCGGCATAGTTGGGAAGTCATCACCTTCTATTTTAATTAACGCCAAATCACTAGCAGCATCTGCACCAATGATACGTCCCTTGAATTCACGATTATCATTCAGTTTCACACTAATTTCATCAGCTCCGTCTATCACATGATTATTGGTCACAATATAGCCATCTTTAGAGATAATAACACCCGATCCATACCCTACTCTGGGTTGTGTTTGCATTTGGCGTTGCTGCCCTCCGGCTCCATCACCAAAGAAAAAATCGAAGAAATCAGGCGCTTGTTGCACGTTAGCAGTCTTAGAGAGCTGTGTTGACTTAATATGCACTACCGCATGAATAGAGTTTTCTGCCGCAACAGTCAGGTCTACCGGTTGTGCACTAATCGCATCATAAGCAGCCATGCGTGTATTAGGATTCTGTTCAAACATCTCATTATAAGATAATGCCTTATTCTTGGGCTTCAGCATTGTATAAGAAGTAAATCCCGCAACCCCTGAACTAAGAAGCACAATGGCACCTGCTCCTAGAATGATTTTAGTTGTCTGTTTCATATTATTCGCTATTTTAATTTGTTAATATTGAATTATCATTTAACATTACTGACGTTAAAATAACGACAAAAATCATTCTGTTATTCTACTTGTCACCATTTTTTGTTCTCTTTTAACAGTGGATATCAACGGCTTAACAGCGATTAACGACAACAACTGACAAATTTACATTCATTGAGACATAAGTATGTAATTTGCTCGCGGAAAAAAGGTAAGAGTTCGTTATTTCGAGGATCTTACATCTCTTTTAGCAAGAGTAAAAACAGGTAAAAACAGGAATACACCCACCACAGACATTGCCAATCCTCCAATTGTGCCTGCAGCAAGAGGAAACCAAAAAGCTTCTTTTTCTGTACCAACCATAAACGGTACAAAACCAAGTATAGTAGAGAGAATTGTGAGAAAAATTGGAGTAGCTTTAGCATTCCATGCTTTAGTATATGCATGCAAAACCTTCATAGACGGATGCTGCCGACGAATACCATTGTATTCATTGAGCACATAAATACTGGCATTTACCGTAATGCCACACAGAAGGATAAATGAAGCAAAACCTCCCTGATCAAAATTTAATTTAAACCAATAGAAGGTGAGAAATACTCCTATATAAGAAATGGGTATAGTAAATAGAACAATCAAAGGTTGCCTCAAAGAGTTAAACAAGATACTGGTTATGAAAAAAATAATGGTTATAACAACCAATAACAAAAAATACTGTTTATTTTCCTTCTTGCCCCATGACCAGTCATTACTATCCGACTCAGCACTGTATCCCATCGGAAGTTCTTTATTAAATTCTTCCAAATCTTTCTTCAAAATCTTATTCCCTTGTTCGGATGAACCAATATATTCATATTGAAGGCATAATCTATATTGTTGATTTTCTTTGGCTATTTCCTGAGGCATCTGTCCCTTACCAATATCGGCCAGTTCCGAGAGCTTATACCGCTGAGTATCGTCTCCGTAAGGATAATTCTGCATAGCCCAAATATCATATTCACCAGACTGACGAGAAGATAGCTTTATTTGTTCCACTCCATTATCTGTTACCACAGAACCACACTCTATGTTTTTGCCAAATATAGGATTGATAGCATCAAACAATGTACTGGCTTGAACATCTTGTTGCGCCATTTTCGCTTTGTCCAAATCAAAAAAGAATTCCTGATAATCATCTTTCCACCAAGAGAATTCCGAATTAATGAGCACCTCCTTTATTCTTCGATGCTCCAAGAGTCTTTCTTTCAAGTTTTCTGCCCAATGATATAATTCATCATAATTATAGCCATACATCTTTATTCTAAAAGAACCGGCCCCTTCACGCACATCATTGCTAAATCCCTGATCTTGCAATCCATATACTCCCCAACTTCCACCACCCAATTCGAGAGCCTTGCTGACAATATTTGATTTCAGCGTATACGGGAAACCACTATTTTGATGCTCCTTGCCAAAGTAAATGCTAATGGTAGCTCGTTGCGCGCTGTATATAGATGTCTGAAACTGCTTAATCTCTTTAAACTCGCTCAGATAAGTTTCCATTCTTTTCATCAGCGCATTCATTTGCTCGAGCGTGCTGCCATTTGGCAAGTTCGCATTGGCATACAACACAACTTCTTCGTTCCGGGTAAAGTAACTACCTTCGTATACTTTTTGAGCAAACAATCTTAAACTACCTCCCAAGTATTTATCGGTAATAGGTTTCACTGTCTCCTTATAAAAGATGCTCCCAATCGTCTTGTTGTACACTTTCGTCACCTTCCCCGCTCCTTCTATTTTTTCGGGAAGTAAGAATAGCGGCAATCCGAAAAGCAGAATAAGAATTAAGCAAACAGTCACCTTCCAGCGACATAAAAATCGTATCAGTACACTATAGATCCGAGTGAAATGCACAGTAATCCGTTTCACAAATAAAGAATTGCGTCGAAAAAAAGGAAGGCGTCGAGCCAAGAAGGCGCGAGAATGGTTTTTCTTAAGATGAATCTTATCGATCATAGCCGGAACAAAGAACAGTGCGACAAAAAGTGAGACTGCCAGATTGACGATCACAACCGCTGCAAAATCCTGAAGATTCAGCCGTATTTTTTCATCTAAAAAGAAGATAATAACCAAAGCTCCCATGGTAGTAAGTGTGGCCGCTAATACAGAGATAAAAGCTTTCAGATTACGACGATGTAAAATGTGATCAGCCATAACTATTGTGTTATCTATCACCAAATTGAGTGAAACGGTGATACCAGCCAGCGAATAGAGTTGCATCTCTAGCCCAAAGAGGTAATAGAAAATAATAGCGATAGCAATGTTTACGCTTAAACTGGTGATAATAAGAAACAGATAGCGCAGATTCAAAGTAATCATTAGAACGAACGCCAATAAAATTAAAACTGTAAGTCCCGTACGAAAATAAATCTTATCCAGCTCTGCACGAATAAATTCGGTAGCATCGTAACTTGTATGAATCTCATATCCTGCAGGCAAAGCACGCTCTATCTCGTGCATCTTCTGCATAATTAAGCCACTTAATTGCAATTGATTAGCTGTTTCTTCTGCTGTAATAGACAGATAAATAGAATTTAATCCGTTGATGCGAAAATAACTTTGTGGAACCTCCTCTACTCGCTCTACCGTTACCAATTCATCAAGTCGTATCAGCTTACCCTCTGAATAAGAAACCTGAATTTGAGACGCATCAAAGGATGATCCATCATGTTCAGGCACTAAAGCCAATCGTATCCATTGCTTATTGCCCGAAGCCGTTTCAGCGTCATACGTTCCTAAAAAGGATTTTTGATAATAATAAGAAATCGCTTTTTGAATATCCGTTAGTGTTATCCCCAAACGAGAAAGTTGATCACTATTATACTCCAGCCTCCACTCCATAGGAGTAGCTCCATTCAATTCAATCTGATAAACACCCGGTATCTGTGCCAAGCGCGTTTTTATGTGGTTTTCCGCATATTGCTGAATCAATATCGGAGTAGACGGAGCATTTAGAGTAAACGACATAAATGGGCGCGAAGCATCTTCATCAGGTTGCTTCATTCGAATATACGGATAACTAACTCCTTGAGGCAATTGCGCCCATGTTTGCCTGACAATAGTGGAGGCTTCAAAGCGCGCCGCATTTACATCAACATGTTTATCCAGTTCAACCGTAATCCGTCCCCATCCATTCCCCGAAGTTGAGTTGATATTTTTGATGCCCTTAATACGAGACAGCATCGCTTCGAGTTTAGCTGTAGCCTCCATCTCTACGACACGAGAAGATGTACCCGCCATGCCGAATTGTACCGTGAAACCCGGTAATGTTCGTGAAGGATTCAACTTAACAGGCAGCAGAGGTATCAGTGCCAACCCCAACAGTGCAACACAGATAAATGTTACAATTAGAGTAAAAGACGAAACAGTTCTTTTATTATTAGTCATCAATACTTGCTTTATAAAACATGAATATCACTCTTCGAGTGCCAAGACTCAATCTAAACACCAAAATAGAAAGATCACCAACGAGAGTTTAAATTATAATCAAACTTTTCAGAGAGAGAAAAACCAGAGGCAAAGTCATGCAACGTTAACTTCCTTATCTTATAATAGTTCAACCAATAGTTTTGCAAAGCTGATATATAATTTTGCTGAGCTTCCTGCTGCCTATTCAGTGATAGCGTAAGACTATTGATATCCGTTTTCCCAATCACAAAGCGTTGACGAGTTTCATTATAAGCTAGAATAGACAAATCAAGAGCTTCTTCAGCACTTGCAATGAGGCTTTGCTGAATATTAAAGTCATTGACCGTCATAATCACCTCCTCTTCAAGAGTTACCTCACTCTGACGTGAAGACGTTTTCACCACCTCCAAGTTGTTCTGTGCCATATTACGCTTGCCTTTACTCACCCCCCAGTCCAATAATGGGACACTGAAACTAACCGATACCAGTTCTTGTTGCATAGGCCTATGATATGCATCACTAAAATTATTCGCTACCTGATTATAACCGATGCTAGCATCAAGACTGGCGTTAAAACCAGATTCTTTCTTTGCTTTATCCAAAGCCTGTTGTGCTTCCAAGACATTCTGCTTCCAGTCCAAAAAATCAGGATTGTTCTCTTTAGCCAAATTAAGCGCCTTGTCTACAATTATAAGAATCTCACGTGGATGTCCGGGAAGATCTAATTGGATCTCCGTGTTTTTATCCATATCCAAAAACGATGCCAACGCAAACATAGCCCGTTTACGAGAAATTGTTGTATTCTGCAAAGTATTACGTGCATTCACCAAATCAAGCTTCAAGGTTAACAGATCCGCTTGGGAGATAGCTGCGATCTTATGGCGTTGCACACCCATCCGATAAAGAGTATCACTAGAGACAACATTATCCTGAGCTAATTTATATTTGGCATCCGCCATAGCTAAAGCAAAGAAATAAGTAGTAGCTTGCTCGGAGACGGCTTCCATATTATAAATAAGTTGTTTCTTCACTTTCTCATATTTCAAAGGTTCTATGCGTTTATCCCACTTAAAGGCATTATAACCCAACAAACTCTGCGAGTAGCCTATTCTTAAAGGCACACTGGTAAATTGCGTAGCATCAGTGGCTCCAAAGCTGCGAATATAACTAAGATTGGAATTCAAATAGAAAGTACCTCCCGTCCAATCAAGATTCTGCTTAACAGATAAATTACCATACGCATAATATGATTGTTGGCTACGGTACACATCCACATCATTTTCCGAGTCATATCGCTGCGTAATATCCTTATTATATTCAGCAGGAGTAGCATTCAAAGTCAAACTAGGAAGGCGGTTTGCCTTATAAGTGCGATATTCCCAATAGCCTGACAGATAAAGATTCTTGATGCGAAAAGCTTCCAATGAACTATCATTTGCCAATTCAATCGTTCGTTGCAAGTCTAAAACTATTTTCGTCTGAGCAAAAAGAGAAGGCACAGCTGCACATCCAAAGTTCAAGCAAATAGCCATACGTAAAAAATTCCTCCTCATCATAATATGAAAATTCATTGTAGTTTATTTTTTGATTCTTAATATGGCACTTCTATCTCTGTAAATGAACCAATAGACCAGCGGAATGACAAACAAGCTCACCAATGTACCAATCACCATTGCTCCTATCATAGCTATAGATAGAGGTTTTTGCAATTCCGACCCCATATCATAAGAAAAGAGCAGTGGCACCATGGCAAAAATGGTGGTCAATGAAGTCATGATGATAGGGCGCAATCTACGTCTCCCTGCTTCGTGAATTGCCTCAAGTAAAGGAGTACCCGCTTTCCGTAATTCATTAATCGCATCCAATTTCAGAATAGAGTCATTAATAATAATACCGCAAGTCACGATCAGACCAATGGCTGACATTAAATTTAACGTATGCCCACATACCCAAAGCAGCAACAACGCAAAGGCTACATCAATGGGAATTTCAAGCAACACGATCAACGGTTGCACGAAACTTTCGAACTGAGCAGCCAGAATGAAATACATCAGTAGAATGGATACAAACAGAATGACCACCAATTCATCCAACATTTTTTTATTCGAGAAAAAGCTACCCGAGAAAGTCATGTCCCAATCATCCGATTCTCCTACCACTTGCTTTGCTTTCGCCATTAAATTTTCGGGAGCCTTTACATCATAGAACCGAAAAGGAATGTACTCTCCGTTTTTACCTGCTGTAATACTTTTGACGTCTTCAGCCGGAGTAACCGTTATCAGTTCTCTGAGCGGGATATAATTCATAGCTCCATCCTTATCAGGAATCGTGCGTATAAGTGTTTCTTGCAGCACCCTATTTACAGTTTTTTCATTTCCTGCAATATTAATAGGTAGATACTGCTGATAAGAATGCAGCATAGCAGCGCTGTTTTCTTTAAAGATAGTCTTCAAGTCTCGATAGAGTTCATCATTAGATACTCCATACAAAAGCAACTTCTCCTGACTGATACGAATATTCAACTGATTTTCAAAAGCAATGCCTGTGGGAGCCACACCGGTTTTATCGGCAAAACGTTGTTCCAATTTGCGCAATTCGCCGGCAACCGGAGCCTTCTCTTTATTCCGAGTATAGAGTTCGGCCACAACATCCGCCTCATTCGTTGTAAAAAGCTTCTCAAACACCGTTTTAGGTGGTGAAAAAGAGATCACCGCTAACGGGTATTGCTGCTTTAATACCTTATATACTTCTTTCTGTAAAGGCTCAATCTCTTTTGGTTCAGCCGTTTTAAAGTATAATTCAGCCTCAGATGCGGATAACTCTTGCTCTCTGTTGAGAATAAAATCTTGTTGCCCAATGGATGCCGTTTGCTCCACCGTCTTATTTTTCATTTCACGAAACAGCCCATCTACCCTCTTTCTGTTTTCATCAATATGAATATTTTCGTTCCACTCCACACGCACCAGCAATTCGTTCTCATCTATTTTAGGCATTCTCTCCTTATCTATAAAGAAAAACAAAACGACACAAAGAGGTATAGAGACGATGCAAAACACTGTCGTGAGAGTTTTATGCGCAAAAATCCAATCGACTCCCCGATCGTAAAACGTATCAAGAGTATGCTCCTTCAATGGATTGTTTATCTTCCAATTAAACCTTCGTATCCCCATACCATACACCAACATATACAGCACCGGCAACAACATAATTCCTGTAAAATAAGAAACCATCAACCCTACAGTAACCGAAAATGCCTGATCAAAAAAGATCGCCCCTGCAATGCCACTCATAAAAATCAACGGTACAAATACTGCAATAGTGGTTAACGAGGAACTCAACATAGGTGTAACAACTTCAGAAGTTCCGGCTATGCAAGCCCTTCTCAACGAATAACCCCGCTCACGATATTGCGAAATATTCTCCGTCACAATAATAGAACTGTCTATCATCATACCCAGTGCCAGTATCAAGCCGGACAAAGAGATAATATTCAAAGACATATTGCACAGATAGAATAACAAAAAGCTGATTACGATGGACACCACCATACTCAATCCAATAATAAAAGGAGATTTCACATCGCCTAGAAACAATACAGCCACAATGCAGATAAACAGAAACCCAAGAGATAGGTTTTGTTGCAAGTTAGAGATTGTATAATCTAGCAATTCCGTCTGGTTCCTGCTTACGCTAAATTCAATATCCGGGTAGATGTGTGCAAAATAATCCGTAGTCTTTATCAACGAAGCTTTCATCTTATCCATGTTTTCATCTGCCTGCTTGATGATGGCCAGTGTCACAGCCCGCTTCCCATTGGAAACAGATATCCCTTTCTCTTTTTCCGGGACAATGTTTACACTACAGAACTCTTTAAGCTGAATAATGCGGCCTTCTTTTCGGATATAGACATTCTCTACATCCTGCGCTGTGCGGAGAAGAGTGGAAAACTTAATGTTATACTCATAATAACCATCACGCACCGTCATGCTTCCCGGTTCAATATTATTCTGCGTCAGTGCCGCTTCAATATTCTCAATAGACAATCCAAGTATTGCCATTTTGCTCATATCTGGCACTATCTGTAATTGCCTTTGCAGCAACCCACTAACATCCACCATCGATACTTCCGGTAACTGTTCTATCCGGCGTTTGATTACCGATTCAGCGAATTCACACAGATTGAGAAATGTCTTTTCATCCGTCTTGGCATAAATACTGTCACTCTTCAAGGTTAAGTTGAGATACAACACCGGTATATCCGTAGCACTAGCCTTTACTACTTTCGGACGATCCGTATCTTTCGGAAGATAGTTCATTGCCGCATCAATTTTCTCATTCACCTCAATAAAAGCTAAATCAGTATTTGTACCATGCTCAAAACTAAGTCTGATAATTCCTGCACCATCTCGTGTTTCACTAGTCATATCTTTCAGTTGCGCTATTTGAATCAACTGTTGACGAATAGGCTTCACTACAGTATTCTCCAATTCACGGGCAGATGTATTGGGAACTGCCACCTGCACTGTAATTTCGGGTATAGATATGTCGGGCAACAAAGAGACCGGCAAGGTGAAGTATGTTACCAAACCAAGTATAAAGCAGGCTGTAAATGCCATCAATACCGCAATGGGACGTTGTATTAAGAATTTTATCATTTGCTTCCGGTCTGTAGGTTTTTAACAACAGAAACAGGTGCTTCGTGTGCCAGATTTATATTTCCGGTTACGATCACCGTATCTCCCTCCTTCAATCCC